>NZ_WTAR01000019.1 GCF_013139515.1 Lutibacter sp. | reverse complement strand
AAAAATACAAAAACGTAGAAAGAGTTAAGCCTAGCGGGTTAGAACTACAAGATCATTTAGTTGGTGTAAATAGAGTTACCAAAGTAACAAAAGGGGGTAGAGCATTTGGTTTTTCAGCTATAGTTGTAGTTGGAGACGGAAATGGTGTAGTTGGTCATGGATTAGGTAAATCTAAAGATGTTGCATCGGCAATTGCAAAAGCAATTGAAGATGCTAAGAAAAATTTGGTTAGAATTCCAATTATTAAGCAAACATTACCTCACGAACAAAAAGGTAAATTTGGTGGAGCTAGAGTGTTTTTAAAACCAGCTTCTCATGGTACTGGAGTAATTGCCGGTGGTGCTGTTCGTGCCGTACTTGATTCTGTAGGTGTACATGATGTACTTTCAAAATCACAAGGTTCATCTAACGCTCACAATGTTGTTAAAGCTACATTTGATGCTTTATTACAATTGCGTAGTGCAAGTATGATTGCTAAAGAAAGAGGAATTTCTTTAGATAAAGTTTTTAACGGATAAAAGAGGAACGATGACAAAAATAAGAGTAACACAAGTTAAAAGTAAAATTAGACGTCCTCAAAATCAAAAAAGAACTTTGGATGCTTTAGGTTTACGTAAGATGAATCAAGTTGTTGAACATGAAGCTACTCCAAGTATTATTGGAATGGTAAATACAGTTTCACACTTAGTTTCTGTTGAAGAAATTAAATAAAATAAAGAGATGACATTAAATAACTTACAACCTGCTAAAGGATCAGTTAAAACACAAGGAAAGCGTTTAGGTAGAGGACAAGGTTCTGGTAAAGGAGGTACAGCATCAAGAGGTCACAATGGTCAAAAATCACGTTCAGGATATTCTAGAAAAGTTGGTTTTGAAGGAGGTCAAATGCCTTTACAAAGACGTGTGCCTAAATTTGGTTTTACAAATATTAATCGTAAAGAATATGTAGGTGTAAACTTACATAAGCTTCAAGAATTAGTTGATAATAAAAAAGTTACAGATACAATTACGTTAGATATTTTAATTGAAAACAGATTAGCCCGTAAAAAAGACCTAATTAAAATTTTAGGAAATGGAGAGTTAACTGCTAAATTAAATGTAACTGTACACAAATTTACAGCAACTGCAAAAGCTGCAATTGAAAAAGCTGGAGGTTCAGCCGAAACGGTATAATAATTATCTATAGATGAAAAAGTTAATACAAACCATTAAAGACATTTGGAGCATAGAGGAACTTAGAAATAAGATTCTATTAACACTTGGATTTATGGCAATTTACCGTTTAGCCGCTCAAGTACCACTTCCTGGTATTGATATTAATGTTGCGCAAGCAGCACTTGCAAATCAAACCAGTGGTGGTGGAATACTTGGATTACTTGATATGTTTACAGGAGGAGCGTTTTCACAAGCTTCTATTGTTGCTTTAGGTATTATGCCTTATATATCAGCATCTATTGTTGTTCAATTAATGGGAATTGCGGTTCCTTATTTACAAAAACTACAAAAAGATGGTGAGAGTGGAAGAAAAAAGATCAATCAAATTACACGTTGGTTAACTATTGCAATTACGATGGTTCAAGGACCAGCGTATATTACAAATATTTATCAATTAATTCCATCCGAAGCTTTCTATATTAGTGGTAGTATGTTTTGGTTATCTTCAATGGTAATTTTAACAGCTGGAACTGTATTTGCAATGTGGTTAGGTGAAAAAATTACTGATAAAGGTATTGGAAATGGTATATCATTATTAATTATGATTGGTATTATTGCTCGTTTCCCAGAATCATTTATTCAAGAGGTAGTTTCAAAAGTTACAGCTTCTAATGGTGGAATGATAATGATTTTACTTGAAGTAATCGTTTGGTTCCTTGTAATTTTAGTATGTGTTTATTTAGTAACTGCTGTTCGTAGAATTGCTGTACAATATGCTAGAAAAACTGTAGCCGGAAATATTAAAAGCGTTGCAGGGTCAAGAGATTATATTCCTTTAAAACTAAATTCATCTGGTGTAATGCCAATTATATTTGCACAAGCAATTATGTTTGCTCCTGCATTATTGGCAGGGTCAGATAATGAAAGTGTGAAAAGCATAGGGATTGAATTCTCTAATATGTTTGGTTTATGGTATAACTTGTTATTTGCATTTTTAATTATAATATTTAGTTATTTTTATACTGCAATAACAATACCTACAAATAAAATGGCTGATGATTTAAAAAGAAGTGGCGGATTTATTCCAGGTATTAGACCAGGAAAAGATACAGGAGATATGTTAGATAGAGTGTTATCTTTAATCACTTTTCCAGGTTCATTATTTTTAGCTTTAGTGGCTATATTGCCTTCTTTAGTTATTAACTTTGGATTGACACAATCTTGGGCATTATTTTACGGAGGTACATCATTGTTAATTATGGTTGGTGTTGCAATTGATACCATTCAACAAATTAACTCTCATTTATTAAATCGTCATTATGATGGTTTAATGAAGAAAGGAACTAAAAGAAAATCAGTATCATAATATGGCAAAACAACCAGCAATACAACAGGACGGAACAATTACAGAAGCATTGTCTAATGCAATGTTTCGTGTAGAGTTGGAAAATGGACATGTTGTAACAGCTCACATATCTGGTAAAATGCGTATGCATTATATTAAATTATTACCAGGTGATAAAGTGAAGTTAGAAATGAGTCCATATGATTTAACAAAAGCAAGAATTACTTACAGATATTAAAGTATAAACGATGAAAGTTAGAACATCAATAAAAAAGAGAAGTGCCGAGTGCAAAATTGTGCGTAGAAAAGGCAGATTATATGTAATCAATAAAAAGAATCCTAGATTTAAACAAAGACAAGGATAGATATGGCAAGAATAGCAGGTATTGATATTCCAAAAAATAAGAGAGGCGTTATTGCATTAACTTATATATTTGGAATTGGTAGAAGCAGAGCAAAAGAAATTTTAGCAACTGCAAAAGTAGACGAAAGCACTAAAGTTCAAGATTGGAATGACGAAGAGATTCACGAAATTCGTGAAGCTGTTGGTAGTTTAACAATTGAAGGTGAATTACGTTCAGAGACTCAATTAAGCATTAAACGTTTAATGGATATTGGGTGTTACAGAGGTATTCGTCACAGATCAGGATTACCTTTAAGAGGTCAAAGAACCAAAAACAATTCTAGAACTAGAAAAGGGAAAAGAAAAACTGTAGCTAACAAGAAAAAAGCAACTAAATAATAACTAATATATTATGGCGAAAGCAAGTTCAAAAAAACGTAAAGTTATTGTTGAGACAGTTGGTGAAGCTCATATCACAGCATCATTCAACAATATAATTATATCATTAACTAATAAAAAAGGTGATGTAATTTCTTGGTCTTCAGCTGGGAAAATGGGATTTAGAGGTTCTAAAAAGAATACTCCTTATGCTGCTCAATTAGCTGCAGAAGATTGTGCAAAAGTTGCACATGAAGCAGGTATGAGAAAAGTAAAGGTATATGTTAAAGGACCTGGTAACGGAAGAGAATCAGCAATTAGATCAATTCACAATTTAGGAATTGAAGTTTCTGAAATAATCGATGTTACTCCAGCACCACATAACGGATGTAGACCTCCAAAAAGAAGAAGAGTATAATTAAATTAATTTTTAACAGATAGGATTTAGATTATCGAAGGATTAGCCTTAATTCATAGTCCCTATCACATAAATATAAAAA
>NZ_WTAR01000107.1 GCF_013139515.1 Lutibacter sp. | reverse complement strand
ACAAATGCACGTGTGCAAGCTTCAGTATTATCATTATATGATAGTCTTCGTTTAAAAGCACCAAAAGCAAATGGCGCTGAAATTTCTTGGACAGATGTAGATAGTCAAATTGTAGCAAAACTAAATGAAGTTAAAGAAGCAGGTTTGCCTATTGCACTTTTAACAGGTACTTGTGCTAGCCCTTCAACTAGAAAATTAGTAAATAAACTAAACGAAACATATGGAAAAGTAAATCATGTGGTTTACGATGCAGTTTCAGAATCAGCAGCGTTAGATGCTTTTAATGAAATGTACGGTACAAGAGCTTTACCAGATTATAATTTAGAAAAAGCGGATGTAATTGTTTCTATTGGAGCAGATTTCTTAGGAGATTGGCAAGGTGGAGGTTTTGATGCAGGTTATGCAAAAGGTCGTGTTCCAAAAAATGGAAAAATGTCACACCATGTTCAGATTGAATCTAATATGACGTTATCAGGAGCAAATGCTGATAAGCGTGTTATGGTAAAACCATCTGAACAAAACTTAGCACTAATAAAATTATACCAAGCAGTTGTTAAAGGTATAGCGACAAAAGAAGCTTCACCATTAAACACTGCAATTCAAAATACTGCTGCTCAAATTAAAAAAGCTGGTAGCAAAGCAGTTGTTGTAACCGGAATTCAAGATAAAAATGCACAATTAGTAGCTTTAGCAATTAACAACGCAATAAATAGTGAAGTAATTGATGTTGTTGCAACAAAAAATGTGAGACACGGAAACGATGCTAGCGTTGCACAACTAATTGCAGATATGAATGCTGGAAAAATTGGCGCTGTAATTATCAATAATTCTAACCCGGTGTATTCACTACCAAATTCTTCTGAATTTGTTGAAGGATTGAAAAAAGTAAAATTATCGGTTGCATTTTCTATGCAAGATAATGAAACAGCAAATGCAGTTGAATATGCATTAGCTACACCACATTATTTAGAGTCTTGGGGTGATGTGCTAATTAAAAAAGGAAACTACAGTTTAATGCAACCTACTATTAAACCATTGTTTAATACGCGTCAATTTCAAGATGCTTTATTAGCTTGGACAGGTAGCACAACTACGTATTACGATTTCTTGAAAGAAAGTTGGAATGCAGATGTATTAAATGGCGCTTCTTGGAATAATGCTTTGCATGATGGGGTTTTTGTTGCAGCTATTTCTGCTGAAGTTTCTGCTTTAGAGGTAGATGCTGATAAAGCAGCTTCAGAATTAGCAAAAGTAGAAGGTAGCGATTTAGAATTATCATTATATACTAAAGTTGGTTTAGGAGATGGTCAAATGGCAAACAATCCTTGGTTGCAAGAATTTCCAGACCCAATAACAAGAACTTCTTGGGATAATTACTTAACAATGTCTAAAGCAGATGCTGAAGCATTAGGAGTTGTAAATGAAAACGTTGCAAACGGAGCTTTAAACGGTAGTTTAGTAGAAGTGACTTCAAACGGAGTAACAGAAACGTTACCAGTTTTAATTCAGCCAGGACAAGCAAAAGGTTCTTTAGGTTTAGCCTTAGGTTACGGACGTACTCAAGGATTAAAAGATGAAATGAAAACAGGTACGAACGGATACCAATTCTATAAAAATTTCAATAACTTTCAATCAGATGTTTCTTTAAATGTAGTTGCTGGAGAACACGAATTTGCGTGTGTGCAGTTACACAATACCTTAATGGGTAGAGGTGATATTATTAAAGAAACAACTTTAGAAACGTATAATGATCAATCATTAAACTCTAGAAAAACTTGGAATAAAGTTCCTGTGGTTTCTTTAGACCATAATGAAGTTGAAGCATCAACAGTTGATTTATGGGAATCTTTTGATAGAACTGTAGGGCATCATTTTAACCTTTCAATAGATTTAAATGCTTGTACAGGTTGTGGAGCTTGTGTTATAGCTTGCCACGCTGAAAACAATGTTCCAGTTGTTGGAAAAGCAGAAATTAGAATGTCAAGAGATATGCATTGGTTGCGTATTGATCGCTACTATTCTCACGAAGAAGATTTTGCAGGTGATGTTGAAACAAAAGAAAATGGTACAGGAGTTTTAGGATATAAAAACACAATGTCTGATTTAGAAGACCCTTCTGAAAATCCTTCAGTAGCCTTCCAACCAGTAATGTGTCAACACTGTAATCACGCACCTTGTGAAACAGTTTGTCCAGTTGCAGCAACTTCTCACGGTCGTCAAGGTCAAAATCAAATGGCTTATAACAGATGTGTTGGAACACGTTACTGTGCAAACAACTGCCCTTATAAAGTACGTAGATTTAACTGGTTTGAATACCCAGAAAATGATCAGTTTGATTATAACATGAATGATGACTTAGGTAAAATGGTGTTAAATCCAGATGTTACTGTTCGTTCACGTGGTGTTATGGAGAAATGTTCAATGTGTATTCAAATGACGCAGGCTACTATTTTAAAAGCTAAGAAAGAAGGAAGACCAGTGAATACAGATGAATTTGAAACTGCTTGTTCTAATGCTTGTAGCACTAATGCTATGGTATTTGGTGATATAAACCATAAAGAAGATACAGTTACAAGTTTAACAGAAGATAAAAGAGCTTATCATTTATTAGACCACATTGGTACAAAACCAAACGTGGTTTATCATGTAAAAGTTAAGAATACGCAAGAAGCATAAAAATAATATTAATAGATAATAATTAAATAAGAATTATGTCGTCTCATTACGAAGCACCTATAAGAAGACCTTTAATTGTTGGAGAAAAAAGCTACCACGATATTACTGTAGATGTAGCAGCTCCAGTTGAAGGTAAAGCAAATAAATTATGGTGGACAGCATTTACAATTGCACTATTAGCATTCCTTTGGGGTGTTGGTTCAATTATATACACTATTGGAACAGGAATTGGAGTTTGGGGATTAAATAAAACCGTAGGTTGGGCTTGGGATATTACCAACTTTGTATGGTGGGTAGGTATTGGTCATGCTGGTACACTTAT
>NZ_WTAR01000038.1 GCF_013139515.1 Lutibacter sp. | reverse complement strand
TTGTTTTTCCACTCTATAAAGGGTTTATTGATGTTGAAAATAAATTAGTTTGCTACACCGACCATCAAATTTTTGAGAGGTATCACAAATTTAGATTAAAGAATGGGTACGCTAAAAAACAATCCATCACTTTAAAAGAATTAACCAATTTAGAAGTTGGCGATTTTGTAACTCATATTGATCACGGTATTGGAAAATTTGGTGGGCTTCAGAAAATAGATGTTGAAGGAAAAAAACAAGAAGCTATTAAATTAATTTATGGAGATCGTGATATTTTGTATATAAGTATACATTCGCTTCATAAAATTTCAAAATACACCGGTAAAGACGGAAAAGCACCAAAATTATACAAACTAGGTTCAGGAGCTTGGAAAAAATTAAAACAAAAAACTAAATCTCGCATTAAACATATTGCCTATAATTTAATTGAATTGTACGCCAAACGAAAAATGCAAAAAGGGTTTCAATACAATCCAGATAGTTATTTACAACACGAATTAGAAGCAAGCTTTTTATACGAAGACACGCCTGATCAATCTGCTTCAACTCAAGATGTAAAAAACGATATGGAAAAAGAACAACCAATGGATAGATTGGTTTGTGGAGATGTTGGTTTTGGTAAAACTGAAATTGCTATTAGAGCTGCTTTTAAAGCGGTAGATAATGGCAAACAAGTTGCTATTTTAGTACCAACTACTATTTTAGCTTTTCAACATTTTAAAACATTTAGTGAGCGTTTAAAAGATTTTCCTGTAGTAGTAGATTATTTAAATAGATTTAGAACTGCAAACCAACGAAAAGGTGTTTTAGAAGGCCTAGCCAATGGTTCTATTGATATCGTTATTGGAACGCATCAACTCACAAATGCAAGCATAAAATATAAAGATATTGGCTTATTAATTGTTGATGAAGAACAAAAATTTGGAGTTGCTGTAAAGGATAAGTTAAAAACCTTAAAGGAAAATATTGACACGCTAACATTAACTGCAACTCCAATTCCAAGAACGTTGCAATTTTCGTTAATGGCAGCACGTGATTTATCTATTATTAACACACCTCCACCAAATAGAGTCCCAATTGAAAGTAATGTTATTCGGTTTTCTGAAGAAGTGATTCGTGATGCAATTCGATACGAAATTCAGCGAGGCGGACAAGTATTTTTTATTCATAATAGAATTGAAAATATTCAAGAAGTTGCAGGTTTGTTGCAGCGTTTAGTTCCAGATGCAAAAATTGGAATTGGTCACGGTCAAATGGAAGGAAAAAAATTGGAAAGTTTAATGCTCGCTTTTATTAACAATGAATTTGATGTGTTGGTATCAACTACTATTGTTGAAAGCGGTTTAGATGTGCCAAATGCAAACACTATTTTTATTAATAATGCCAATAATTTTGGATTATCCGATTTACACCAAATGCGCGGAAGAGTTGGTCGATCAAACAAAAAAGCGTTTTGTTATTTTATCACACCGCCATTTCATATGATGACAGATGATGCTCGAAAACGTATTGAAGCTATTTCATTATTTACCGATTTAGGAAGTGGAATTAATATAGCTATGAAAGATTTAGAAATTCGTGGCGCAGGTGATTTATTAGGTGGTGAACAAAGCGGTTTTATTAATGATATTGGTTTTGAAACGTATCAGAAAATTTTAAATGAAACCATTGAAGAACTCAAAGAAAATGAGTTTAAAGAATTGTATAAAACCGATTCTAAGAAACCAAAAGAGTATGTGAAAGAAATTCAAATTGACACCGATTTTGAAATTTTGTTTCCTGATGATTATATCAATGTAATTTCTGAACGCTTGAATTTATACAATCAGTTAAGTGAACTAAAAACCGAAGAAGAACTACAAAAATTTGAGTTGCAACTAATAGATCGTTTTGGAGAGCTTCCTACACAAGTTGAAGATTTATTAAATAGCGTTCGTATTAAATGGGTGGCGAAAGATTTAGGTTTAGAACGACTTATTTTAAAACAAAAAAGGATGATTGGGTATTTCGTTTCTAATCAACAAAGTTCATTTTATCAAACGCCAATATTTACCAAAATTCTTCAATTTGTACAGCAAAATGGTACAATTTGCGTGATGAAAGAAAAAGAAACAAAAAACGGTTTACGCTTATTACTAACTTTTATTAAAATTGATTCTGTTAAAAAAGCATTGGAAACACTTCAAAATATTGAGCGTTGAAAAATCAACATTTAAGACATATTATAGAATTAAATATTGCAGTTCTTCTTGTAAGTACATCAGGTATTTTAGGAAGATATATTTCAATGCCGCCACCCGTGACTATCTGGTTGCGATGTTTGTTGGCAGCTATAATTTTAGGAATATATATATGGTATAAAAAAATAAATATAAAAGTTGAACGTAAAAAAGATTGGGTAACCATTATATTAAGTGGGTTGTTTTTTGGAGCGCATTGGGTAACTTATTTTTATGCTTTACAATTATCAAATGTGGCCATTGGAATGTTATCTTTATTTACATATCCCGTAATTACTGCTCTCTTAGAACCGCTATTTTTAAAAACAAAACTAAATCCAAAACATGTAACTTTAGGTGTTGTAGTTTTAATAGGGATTTACTTTTTATCGCCTGAATTTAACCTTGAAAACAATCACACAAAAGGAGTGCTTTTCGGGTTAATTTCAGCAGTATTTTATGCTGTAAGAAATATTTTAATGAAGAAAAAAGTAGCTAATTATCATGGTTCCATGTTAATGTTTTATCAAATGGTAATTATTGCATTGGTGTTATGGCCTGTATTATTCATTTTTGAAGCAAACCCAACAACAAACGATTGGCAAGCTTTATTGGTTTTAGCACTAGTAACAACTTCTATTGGACACACATTATTTGTCATGAGTTTTAAGAATTTTTCTATTAGCACAGCAAGTATTATGAGTAGTGTACAACCAATTTATGGCATTTTATTTGGAATATTATTGTTAAATGAAATACCTTCAGGAAATACATTAATTGGCGGGTTTTTAATACTTTTGACAGTGATTTTTGAAAGTGTTCAATCGAAAAAAACATAATATGGAATTTTTTAGAATTATAAATAAACAAACCACAGAAGAAATAATTCAAACCAATATAAACCCGCAAACTTTAGAGAAATTTACAGAATCTATGTTTTTGTTGGAAGAAAACGGTAACAATTTTAAAGGAGGCACTCTTTGGGGAGAATTCAATATTAGTTACGATAAAATAAAAGGAGGCGTGCGTTTTACATTGTTAGATTGTCCAAATGCTTTGTCATGGACAATTACAACTGGTTTTCCTCCTGAAAGAAATAAAATAGTACTGCACAGCACTATTAATAGAACTCAAAAACCAACTGAGTTTATAGAAGAAGTTGATGATTTTTTAGACGAATGGGAAGCGGGTTTAAATGCTGATTTTTAAATAGAAAACTCCATTTTATAATAATCATTTACATCAACAACCATCATTCCTGCTTCTTTGGCGGCTTGTATTCCTAATATTCCATCTTCAAAAACAATACAATCTTTGGGCTTTATTTTCATTAAATCTGCACATTTTAAAAATGTTTCCGGATGAGGTTTTGGATTTGAAATATCATCTGCAGTAATTACAATATCAAAAAAATGATTCATTTTAATTACTTCCAACGTTTTTTTTGCGCCTATTTTAGAACTTCCAGTACCAATAGACATTGGTAAAATGGTACTATATTTCCTTACAACATCTGCAACAATTGAAATTTCAACAGTTGAATTTACCAATGTTTTAAAATGTTCGCTTTTTAAATGACTTACTTTAATTGGATCCATTGTTGCGCCAAATAATTCGTTAAGCCTTGTAATTGTTGCTGTTGCAGGTTTTCCAGTTAAGGATTTAAATAAATTAGCAGTAAAATTTATCCCGAAAGGAGATACCGCAAACCTCCAAGATTCAAAATGATGTTGCATTGTATTTGCAATAGTACCGTCTAAATCAAAAATTAATCCTTTTACTTGCTCAGGAATATGTATCATAAAAAAAATTAAGTTTCAAAAGTACTGATTAATTCAGTTTTTAATGTAACCAATAGCTCTTTCTTAATTTAAACAGCTTCAAACAATTTTCCAGGTAAAGGTTTTACAACACCTTTCATTTCTAAATTAAATAAAATGGTAGTTGTTTTATGAATTGGTAATTTACAATTCAAAGAAATTATATCTAATAATTGTTTACCGTTTTCAAGTAAAAAATCATAAATTTCTTGTTCAATTTCACTCAATTCAACAAATAATTGTTTTTGAATAACTTTTGGTTGTTTTGGCTCTAACTCCCAATTCAACATTTCCACAATATCTTTTGCTGAAGTTAATATAGCAGCCTTATTCCTTTTAATTAAATCGTTGCAACCTCTACTGTAAATATCGGTACTTCTTCCTGGAACAGCAAACACATCTCTACTGTATGAATTTGCAATGTCAGCAGTTACTAAAGAACCTCCTTTTTCAGCAGACTCAATAATAATAGTTGCTTCAGAAATACCAGCTACAATTCTATTTCGTTTTAAAAAATTCTCACGTTGTAATTCATCATTATGCCAAAAATCAGTAATAAATCCGCCATTTTTATTAATTTCAGAAACATATTTTTTATGTGATTTTGGGTACACTTCTTCAAATCCGTGAGCTAAAACACCAACAGTTTGTAGCTTGTTTTTTAACGCTGCTTTATGTGCGCAAATATCAACGCCATAAGCGAAACCACTTACAATAATTGGATTGTATGCTTTTAAATCTGAAATTAATTTTTCACAAAAATATCTTCCGTAACTTGTTATTTTTCGTGTTCCAACAATGCTAATAATTGGCTGATTTTCTAAGTTGAAATTTCCTTCCTTAAAAAATAAGATAGGAGCATCTACACAATGTTTTAAATTTTTAGGATAATTTTCATCCTTAAAATACACTGTTTCAATCTTATTTTTTTTGATGTGTTGAAGCTCTTTTTCGGCTTCTTTTAAATTGGCTGAATCAAATAAGTTTTTTAGGATAAAAGAACCTATTCCATTAATCTTTTCGAGTTTTTGACGTTTTTCTGTAAGTACATTTTTAGCGCTTCCGCAGTGTGAAATTAACTTTTTCGCATTAATATCACCTATACCTTTAACGCGTTGTAACGCTAAAACGTATAGCAATTCTTCTTCAAGCATATTTTAACAATTTGATTGTCAATATATAAAATATTTGTTAATAAAAATTCTAACAACTCTTAATTTTAAGGTTGATTTTCTCCTATATTTGTTTTAATGACACTAGCAAACTACATAAGCGATTTATTATACAGATACGAATGCGTAATTATTCCAAATTTTGGAGGTTTTGTAACCAATAAAATTTCGGCAAAATTGAACCAAAGTACTCATACTTTTTATGCGCCTTCAAAACAACTAACTTTTAACTCGCATTTACAAAATAACGATGGTTTATTAGCAAATTATATTGCTACTTCAAAAAATATTTCTTTTAGTGAAGCTATTTTCACAATTGAAAAAGAAGTTGAGAACTGGAAATTATCTTTAATAAAAGAAGAGTTAGAATTAGAAAATATTGGTTCATTTCATTTAAATTCTGAAGAGAAATTAATTTTTGAACCTACAACTACAGTTAATTATTTAACCTCATCTTTTGGGTTAACTTCATTTGTTTCTCCAACAGTTAAGCGTATTGCATATAAAGAAAATGTAAAACAACTTGAAACAATTGCGCCTATACTTCCTTCTGAAGAAAACAAAAGAAAAACACCTGCATTTATTAAATATGCAGCGGCGGCAGCAATTATTTTTGCTCTAGGAACTGTTGGCTGGAAAGAGTATCAAAAATTTGAATACAATAATTTAGTTGCTAAAAGTGAACAACAACAGCAACAAGTTGAAAAAACAATACAAGAAGCTACCTTTGTAATTAGCAATCCGCTACCTACAATTACATTAAATGTAGTTAAAGAAACGTATAATTATCACATTATTGCTGGTGCTTTTAGAGAGCCTGCAAATGCAGAAAAAAAGCTACAACAATTACTTCAAAAAGGCTATAATGCTAAAATTTTAGGCGTTAATAAATGGAATTTAACGCAGGTTGCTTACGAAAGTTTTAATGCTAGAAGTGAAGCAATAAACACATTAAATACCATTAAAAAAGGCGACTCTAAAGATGCTTGGTTGTTAGTTAAAGAATACTAAAATCAATATTTCCACACTTATTTTTTCATAAAATAAAAATACCTTTGTCAAAAATTTAAACTTATGGTAAAAACACCTAAAGAATCATTAACTATACTAACAGACATGGTTTTACCTGGTGAAACAAATCCGTTAGGTAATTTATTTGGAGGTGAACTATTAGCGAGAATGGATAGAGCTTGTAGTATTGCTGCTCGTCGTCATTCAAGAAGAATTGTTGTAACTGCATCTGTAAATCATGTGGCTTTTAATAAAGCTGTTCCTGTTGGAAGTGTTGTAACTATTGAAGCTAAAGTAACACGTGCATTTAAATCTTCTATGGAAATTTATGTTGATGTTTGGAGTGAAGATAGAGAGTCACAAGAACGTAGTAAAGTAAACGAAGGTATTTATACGTTTGTTGCAGTAGATGATACAGGAACTCCTGTATCTATTCCAAAAATTAATCCAGAAACTGACCTAGAAAAAGAACGTTAAGGAGGTGCTTTGCGTAGAAAACAATTGAGTTTAATACTTTCTGGAAAAATGAACCCTGCTGAAGCTACTGAGTTAAAAGCATTATTTTCAAATTAAACTACATTTTATAAATCCAACTCTTTGGATTTTCAGTAGTTGCATTTTTAGATAAAACAAAACCTAAAATTGTTTTATCGGTAATTTTATCGGTAAAAATAGTTCCAATAAGTTGCTTTGTTTTTATTTTATCGCCTGTATTTACTACAATATTTTCTAAGTTTTTGTACACTGTAATATAATTACCATGTTGTATTAAAACCGCTTTTCTATTTCCGGTCATTACTTGCACTGCTAAAACCGTTCCTTCAAAAACAGCTCTCGCTTTACTTCCTTTATTGGTGGTAATTCTTACTCCATTACTTTGAATTGTAGCTGTTTTTACAATTGGGTGTGGTTGTTTTCCGTAATACGTAGAAACATACCCTTTTTCAACAGGCCAAGGTAATTTTCCTTTGTTTGATATAAATTTTGAAGCTAAAACTTTAGCTTCAGCAGTTAAAGTAAACACTGCTGATTTGCTAGTTTTTTTACCCGATTTTTTATTTGAAGCTGCAATTGCATTTCTAATTGCTTTGTCAATTAAAGCATCAATACGCGCTTCTTCTTTTTGAAATTTTCGAATCTGTTTTTTGTATTTATTTTCTTTTTTCTTAACCTGTGTTAATAAATTTTCTTGTTGTTTCTTTTCTTTCTCAACAGCGCTTTTCTCTTTTTTTTCTTCTGATAAAAGGGTTTGTTTTAACTCTTTTTTAGCTGATAAAGTATCCGTTAATTCTTGTAATTTTACTGTTTTTAACTGAATTTCTTCTCCTTGTTTTTTTCTAAAAGAAGTATATTGTTTCATATATTGAAACCTTTTGTAACCTTGATAAAAGTTTTCAGAAGACAATAAAAACATAATTCTGTTATTTTGAGATTTACTTTTGTACGATTGAAAAATCATATCAGCATAGTCTTTTTTTAAAGCTTTTAAATCACGTTTATTTTGGTTTATTTCTAATTGGTTTAAATATATTTCGTTACCCAATTCTTTTGTTTCATTGGTAATTGCAGTTATTAAATTTTGTCTTGTTTTAATTTTATCTTTTAAATCGCTTAAATCACCTAATAAATTTTGCTCTTTTCTTTTTGTATTTGAAAGTAGCGCATTTATATAAATTTGATCTTTTTGATTTTGAACTCTACGCGCTTCTAAAACTTGACGCTTTGTTTTTTGAGCCGAAACGTGTACACTAAGTAATAGTGAAAAAATAAAAAGGATGTACTTTAATTTAAACTGCATTATTTTAAACTAATTTCTTTATAACCTTTTGGTATTGAAAAAGGAAATGTTAATTCTCTATTAAATTCAACCGAGCGATACTCAATATTTATAGTTGTAATATTTTTATTGTCTGTAGCTCTAATAGTTATTTTTTTTGGAAATTGCTCTCCTTTAATTTCATTATAATTTGGATAAGAAACGGATAATAATTGTTTCTTTTCTGGATGACGAATTTCTTGTTTATTTAATTTAAAATTATCTGGATTCATAAAAAACAAGATACCAAATAAATCATTGTCTTTTTTAGGTGATAATTGATATGAATTATTATCAATTTTAGAATTATATCTGCCTTTTTTCAAATTTAAAACGGCTTGTCCTAATAATATATTTTGCACTTTTTCATAATCTAATTCAGTACCTAACCATTTACTTAATAACGAGAAATCTCCGTCAAAATAAGTTCTTTGCAATTTTTCATAATACATTACTCTATTAGGCGTTATCTTCACTTTCGCTATAGGAATTCCTAATTTTGTAGCACTCATCCAAATAGTTTTATCTTTTTCTAAACGCAACTTAATGCTCACCGTTGCCGATGTTTTTTTACCTCTGTATTTCGCATTTAATCTTGCGTACACCGTTTGCTGATGAAAATTATTATTGTAATGATTATTAATTATTTTTTTAGTTGAAATTACATCAATATTGGTTTCTGAAGTTGTGTTTTTAGTTGATTTACATGAAGTAGTAATCACTAAAATTAATATCAATATTTTTGAAATTTGCTTCATTTAATGTTGTTTTTTTAATTCTTCGGCTTTTTGTTTATACTTTAAAGCTTCTTTTGGTTGCGCTAATCCAAGATAACTATTAGAAAGCTGCTCATAAAATTCAGCCTCTAAAGTAGTATTATCAATTACAAAATCAATGCCAAGAGTTAAAACGTTAATAGCTTCTTTATATTTCCCTAATTTATTTGATGCTAAACCATTCATTTTATATAAAAATGGTTGAGCAGGAAATATTTCTAATGCTTCTTTACTATCGTTATATAAAGATCTAAAAAGTTTATTTTCAACTTCTTTGTTTAAAATTATTGTTAGTATTTTATATTCTTTAGTTTGATTGTACTTTTCTTTTAAGGTTTCAATAGCCAAATTTTCAGTTATTAAAACTTCTTTTGTGTTTATAGTTATACCTGTTTTTTTTCTGTTTTCAAGATATATTTTAAAACCTTTAATTCGTTGAGTTGACAGGGCGTTTTTTTCAATTTTAACAATTAATTGTTCTGCTTTTTTAAATTCTCTATTTTGAATATAGAGTAACACCAATTTGGTTGAACTCTTTGGGTTTATCTCAACTATTTTTAGTTGAGTTTTAATAGCTTCTTTAAAATTTCTTTGGCTTTCTAAAATAGCAACTTTATGTTTTAATAAATGACGATTTTTTGGTTCTTTTATCAATGTTTTATTAATAAAAAAAGTAGCTTCAAAATAATTCTCTAATAGTAAATAATTTTTTGAAAATTCAAATTCAACACTCGTGTTAAGTAAATCTATTTCGTAGCATTTTTCTAAATTTTCAATAGCTTTACTATAATTTTTAATTGCTTTTTGTTTTAAAGCTTCAAAAAAGTGAGTTTGAAATTTTAAGTTGTTTTCTTCAGCAATATCAATAGTTTGAGCACTTGAAATAAATGAAAAGAATAGCATTCCAATAAAAAAGACACTATGCGGTTTTTGGTTTTTCATATACGTGTGCAATATACAATTTATTAGAACGAAAATTCTCAATATTTTATGAAGTACATATTTAAAAAGTCAAAATTTAAATTTGGCGTTATTTGTTAAAACTTGTAATTTATTGTTTAAAAACTGCAATTTGTTTATTTGTAGCGCTTTATATATTGCTGTTTTTGTGAGACTTAATAATTATTTTTATATTCGAAAATAACTAACTACTATAAATCAATAAAGCATGAAAAAAAAACTACTCGTTTTAATATTACTTTGTACAATTAACTTAAGTTTTTCTCAAAGCACAAATCCTTGGGCTAAAACTTCAAAAAGTGAAGAGAAGAGTATATTAAAAAACAACACTCAATTTTCAACTAATTTTCAAGTTTATACGCTTGATGTTTCAATTCTTAAATTGGCGCTAACAAATTCTCCTAAAAGAGGAGGATTGTTAAAAAAATCATCAACTATAATTGAATTTCCTAATTCTGAAGGTGAATTTGAACGATTTAGCATTTTTGAAGCTTCAGTTATGCATGAAGATTTACAAGCCAAATATCCAAATATAAGATCATATGCGGGTAAAGGAATAGACGATCCTACAGCTACAATTCGTTTTAGTATATCTCAATTAGGTATAAAAACAATGAACATTTCGGCAGGAAAAGACGCTGTTTTTATAGAGCCTTATACTTCAGATTTGTCTGAATATATGGTGTATAGTAAGCAATCTAAAAATGCATCATTAAATTCATTTGAATGTTTAGTAAAAGAAGATGTTGCTGGGAAAATTAAAGATAAAGGCGCAACTGTTGCTAAACCAAATGCAGATGATAGTACGTTAAGAACCTACAGGCTAGCAATGTCTGCATCAGGTGAATATACACAATATTTTGGAGGAACAAAAGCTAATGCTGTAGCGGCTATTAATGCAACTATGACTAGAGTAAATGGTATTTTTGAAATTGATTTTGGGGTAACTATGGAGCTAATTGCAAATACAGATGATGTAATTTATACAAATTCAAATACCGATCCATACTCAAACAGTTTAAATAGCCAATTACAAACAACACTTACAAATGTGATAGGTGAAACAAATTATGATATAGGGCATTTAGTACATAATGGAAGTAATAACGGAAACGCAGGTTGTATAGGTTGTGTTTGTGTAAATAACGAAAAAGGAAGTGGATTTACATCACATACAACACCCGAAGGTGACAGTTTTGATGTAGATTATGTTGCACATGAAATTGGGCATCAATTTGGAGGAAATCATACTTGGACTTTTAACGGGAATGAAGGAACAAACGCTCAAATGGAGCCAGGAAGTGGTTCTACAATTATGGGTTATGCTGGTATTACTGGCGCAACAGATGTGCAATCTCATAGTGATGCTTATTTCCATGCAATTACAATACAACAGGTTACAAATTATGTGAAATCTACTTCTTGTCAAACAAATACAGCTACAGGAAACAACGTGCCAACAGCTTTAGCAGGTGGTGATTTTACAATTCCAAAGAGCACACCTTTTATGTTAACTGGTGATGGTACTGATGCTGATGGAGATGGTTTATCATTTTGTTGGGAGCAAATGGATGAAAATAATGCATCAACAACATATCCAAGCACAACTGCAACATCAGGTGTAGCTTTTAGATCATTTTCACCTACAGTAGTTAAAACAAGGTCTTTCCCTGAATTATCAACAGTTTTAGCTGGAAATACTTCAAGTCAATGGGAAGCAGTTCCTTCAGTAGCAAGAACACTTAATTTTAGATTAACTGTAAGAGATAATGTAGTTGGAGGAGGAGCAAATAATAGTGATGACATGATTGTTTCAGTAAACAATTCAGCTGGACCATTTGTTGTTTCTGCACCTAATACAGCTATTACTTGGAATGTAAATCAATTACAAACTATATCTTGGGATGTTGCCGGAACTAATGGCGCTGAAGTTAATTGTCAAACTGTTAATATTTTATTATCTACTGATGGCGGAAATACATACCCAATAACATTGGCTTCAGGAGTTGCAAATAATGGGTCAATACAAATTACGGTTCCAAACGCTATTGGAACTCAAAATAGAGTAAAAGTTGAAGCTGCTGATAATATATTTTATGATGTTTCTAATGTGAACTTTAGTATTGAAGAAGAAGTTGTTTGTAATGCAACAACACCAACAGGATTAGTATCTTCAAACGTAAGTGCAACTGGAGCAACTTTAAGTTGGAATTCAGTTTCAGGAGCTACTTATGTTGTACAGTACCGTCAAACAGGAATTTCAACATGGACAACAGTAAACACTGGAGCAACAAGTATTAATTTATCAGGTTTAAATAATTTAACTACTTACGAAGCTCAAATTCAAAGTGTTTGTACAAGTCAAAGTTCAGCTTTTAGCGCAATGGTTAATTTTACAACGTTAGATCAAGTATTAACATATTGTTCATCTAAAGGAAATAATGTTAGTGATGAATATATTGGTCGTGTTCAATTAGGATCAATTGATAATTCATCTGGTTCAGGTGGTGGTTATTCAGACCATACAGCAATTTCTACCAATTTAAATAAAGGTGAAGCTGCAACAATTTCGATTACACCAACTTGGACGGGAACTAAATATAATGAAGCTTACAGTGTTTGGATTGATTATAATAAAAACGGTGTATTTACAGATAATGGAGAACAAGTTTGGTCAAAATCAGCTTCTAAAATAACACCTGTTAGTGGCACATTTACAGTGCCAGCTTCTGCATTAACAGGAGCAACAACTATGAGGGTTTCAATGAAATATAATGGAATTCCTTCTGCTTGTGAAACTTTTACTTATGGTGAAGTTGAAGATTATACAATTATATTAGTTGATTCAGCACCTGATACACAAGCGCCAACAGCACCAACTTTAACAGCAAGTAATGTAACAGAAACTACAGTTGATTTATCTTGGAGTGGAGCAACAGATAATGTTGGAGTTACAGCGTATGATGTTTATAAAGATGGAAGTTTAGTAACTTCTACATCTGCAACATCATATCAGGCATCGGGATTAATAGCTAGTACTTCGTATAATTTTACAGTGAGTGCAAAAGATGCTGCCGGAAATATTTCAGTAGATAGTAATACTGTAACAATTACAACAAGTGCAGCACCAGACATACAAGCACCAACAGCGCCAAGTTTAACAGCAAGCAATGCAACAGAAACTACGGTTGATTTATCTTGGAGTGGAGCAACGGATAATATTGGAATTACAGCGTATGATGTTTATCAAGATGGAAGTTTAGTGACTTCTACTTCAGCAACATCATATCAGGTAGCTAGTTTATCATCAGGTACAACGTATAATTTTACAGTGCGTGCAAAAGATGCAGCTGGAAATGTTTCAATAGATAGCAATACCGCTACTATTACTACAATTGTAGTTCCTGATACACAAGCACCAACAGTTCCAAGTTTAACAGCAAGCAATGCAACAGAAACTACGGTTGATTTATCTTGGAACGGCTCAACAGATAATGTTGGAGTTACAGGTTACGATGTTTATAAAGATGGAAGTTTAGTAACTTCTACATCGGCAACATCATATCAGGCAGCTAGTTTATCATCAGGAACAACGTATAATTTTACGGTTCGTGCAAAAGATGCAGCAGGAAATATTTCAGGCGATAGTAACACAGCAACAATTACAACAGTTGCACCTGACACACAAGCACCAACAGCACCAACTTTAACAACAAGTAATGAAATGGAAACAACAGTAGATTTAGCTTGGAATGGAGCAACGGACAATGTTGGAGTTGTAGGTTATGATGTTTATCAAAACGGAAGTTTATTAACTTCTACATCAGCAACATCATATCAGGCAACTGGTTTAACTGCTAGCACAACTTATAACTTTACAGTAAGAGCAAAAGATGCTGCAGGAAATATATCTACAGATAGTAACACAGCAACAATCACAACCTTACAAGGCCAACCAAATTCTACAACTATTTTACACCAAGGCTTCTTTGAGTCTGGTTGGGATGGTTGGGCCGATGGAGGAGGTGATGTTTCACGTTACTCTGGGTCTCGTTCTTACGAAGGAAATTATTCAATTAAAATTAGAGATAATACTGGAGTTGCTTCAGCAATGACACTTTCAAATGTTGATGTTAGTTCTTATGATGCTATTAAAATTGAATTCTTTTTCTATCCAAGAAGTATGGAAAATGGAGAAGATTTTTGGTTACGATACCATAATGGTTCAACTTGGACTACTATTGCAGCTTATGTTAGAGGAACAGATTTTCAAAACAATGCTTTTTATTCAGCAACGGTAACTATTGATAATGCTAATTTTAATTTTGCTTCAAACGCTAAATTTAGATTTCAATGTGATGCTTCAGGAAATGCAGATTATGTGTATATAGATCAAGTTACTATTAGTGGTATTATTGGAACTGGAAGAAATTTTAGAGGAGCTGACGGAACAACATTCTTAAGGTATCTTGAATTTGATGATGCAAAAATTGAAGAGATAGATGATTTTGTGATTTATCCAAACCCAGTAAAAGGTAACTTCTTAAATATTAGAATGGGAACTACTGAAAATACGACTTATAAAATTGCAAATCTTTTAGGTCAAACAGTAAAAGAAGGTAATTTAAATGGAGAGATAGATGTTCAAAATTTAAAAGCAGGCTTATATATTATTGAAGTGAATGACGGAGATGAAATACTTTCTAAAAAATTCATAAAACAATAAAAAAATACAGTAATAATTAAAAAAACCTGAGAATTATATCTCAGGTTTTTTTTATGTAATTTTGTCAAAATTTATATTGAATGAATTACCTATCGGTTGAAAGCATATCAAAAGCATACGGTGAAGTTGAACTTTTTAGTGATATTTCCTTCGGAATTAATAAAGATCAAAAAATTGCATTTATAGCAAAAAACGGTGCTGGTAAAACTTCAATATTGAATATAATATCAGGTGTTGCAAGTTCAGATACTGGGCAAGTTGTTTCTAGAAAAGGATTAAAAATTGAATATTTATCGCAAGAAGAAGACCTAGATCACGATTTAACGGTTGAGCAAACTATTTTTAATTCAGATAACGACACCTTAAAAATAATTGAGGAATACGAAAATGCTCTAAAAAATCCTTCCGATGAAAAAGCATACCAACATGCTTTTGAAAAAATGGAACAGCACAATGCTTGGGATTTTGAAACGCAATACAAACAAATTTTATTTAAATTAAAACTTGAAGATTTATCTCAAAAAGTAAGTTCACTTTCAGGTGGTCAACGTAAAAGATTGGCGCTAGCTGTTATTCTTATTCATAAACCAGATTTGTTAATTTTAGATGAGCCCACCAACCATTTGGATTTAGAAATGATTGAATGGCTTGAAAATTACTTTAAAAAAGAAAAAATAACCTTATTTATGGTAACGCATGATAGGTATTTTTTAGAACGTGTTTGTAATGAAATTGTTGAGTTAGATAATGGTGGTTTTTATACGTACAAAGGTAATTACTCGTATTATTTGCAAAAAAAAGAGGAACGTATTGCTGCAGAACAAGCAAGTGTAGATAAAGCTAAAAACTTATTCACAAAAGAATTAGATTGGATGCGTAGGCAACCAAAAGCCAGAACTACCAAATCTAAGTCTAGAATTGATGATTTTTACAAAATAAAGGAAGCAGCTCACAAACGAAGAGACAATTACCAAGTTCAGTTAGAAATAAACATGGAGCGTATGGGTTCTAAAATTTTAGAACTTCATAAAATTTCGAAATCGTTTGGAGATTTAAAAATTTTAGACAAATTTGAATATAATTTTTTACGTGGTGAACGTATTGGAATTATTGGAAAAAATGGAACAGGGAAATCTACATTTTTAAATATTATTACCAGTGGAATCCCCGTAGATTCTGGTAAAGTAGTGGTTGGTGAAACTATAAAATTTGGGTATTACACGCAAGATGGTATTAACCCAAAACCTGGACAAAAAGTTATTGAAATTATTAAAGAATATGGGGAGCAAATTCCATTAACCAAAGGTAGAAGTCTTTCAGCAGCTCAATTATTAGAGCGCTTTTTATTTAGTAGAAAAAGGCAATATGATTTTGTTGAAAAATTAAGTGGTGGTGAGCGTAAAAGGTTGTATTTGTGTACTGTTTTAATTCAAAACCCCAACTTTTTAATTTTAGATGAACCTACAAACGATTTAGATATTATAACACTGAATGTATTAGAGAGTTTCTTACTTGATTTCCCAGGTTGTTTATTAGTTGTTTCGCATGATAGGTATTTTATGGATAAAATAGTTGATCATTTATTTGTGTTTAGAGGTAAAGGGAAAATAGAAGATTTTCCTGGTAATTATTCAGATTATAGAATATATGAAGACTCTAAACCAGCAAAAGAAAGTACAACAACTCTAAAAATTGACACAAGAGAAAAAAGTACAACAAAAACTAAATTATCTTTTAAAGAAAAAAAGGAATTTGATGCCATTGAAGGAGATATTGAGCGTTTAAATACGCAAAAAAGTGACATTGAGGCTAAATTTTTAGAGGATTCAATTATAGGTGAAGAAATAAATGAGTTATCAATTAAATTACAAGAAATTAGCCAAAAAATAGATAAAAAAGAAGAACGTTGGTTTGAACTTTCTTCTAAATTAGAAGAATAGTATTTTTTAAACCTGTATAATATTTAATTCATCAATAAGTGGCTGATTATTAAAACGTAGCAATAATTGAGCAATAGCTACCGTGTCTTTTTCGCAATATTTAACAATACGCTCTATGTTTTTTTCTTTATAAAAAACAGCGCCAACTTCACTTCCATTAATATCATCTTTTGGTGAAGGAATTCCTAAAATTGAAGTCAATAATTTTAACGAAGTAAAATGTTTATAATCTCCAAACTTCCATAATTCCATAGTATCAATATGTGGAATTTCCCATGGTTTTTTCCCAAATAAATTTAACTTTTCCGGTAATTCAATTTGGTGGATAATCATTCTGCGTGCTATATAAGGGAAATCAAATTCCTTGCCATTATGCGCACATAATAGATGTTGAGGTTTGTGAAAATAGTTGTTTAATAAATTTTTAAAATCTTCTAAAAGTTTTACTTCATCACCATAAAAAGAAGTGACTCTAAACACTCTTTTTTCTGAATTAAAATCAGTAAAATATCCTACTGAAATACATACAATTTTACCAAACTCAGCCCAAATACCAGCTCTTTCATAAAATTGTGAAGGTGTAACATCTTCCTTGCGTTGGTACTGTGTTTTTTGCGCAAATAACTCTTGCTTTTCTTCAATTAAATTTGAGAAATTTTCAACTTCAGGAACTGTTTCAATATCTAAAAAAAGAATGTTTTCAAAATTTGTTTTAATATTCATAGCTTAACTTTTTTAAATAAATTTTTACTTAATAATTAACTTACGTGTACTTAGTTTACCGTCTTCTTCAACTTTTATCATATACATATTTGAAGTCAAATTTGTTAGATCTAGTATTTCATTTGATTCAATAATTTTAGTATAAACAAGTTTTCCTAACATAGAGTAAATTGCTACTTTTTTGGCAGTAAAATTACTTGCTTCAATTTCTAAAAAACCGTTTGTAACTGGGTTTGGAAACATTTTAAAGTTTTTAATTTGATTTTTTACAACAGCAAGAGTTTGATTTGCATTTAGAGATCCTGGAGATTCAGAAACTGGACCAATCCAACTAAAATCACTATACATATTTCCTGTGCCTATTAGTTGTAAAGATTCACCAATAGCACCTGGTTCACTTACCCCAATATCTTCTGAAGTTAACCCTATCGCTGGGCCATCAACTGCAGTAATTGTTCCTTCATAACTTAGAAATTGAATTACTTCGCCTAAATCATCTACTAACGCAATGCCATCAGGTGAACCATTTTGAATACCTAATTGAGGAAACCATATGACACCTCTGTTATCTTGTTGATTTGGGAATATCCCTGTTAATGTTTTTGTTACGTAAACTCCAGAATTACTACCATTATAAAAAGACAATTTGTAGCCAGTTAGATCAGTTCCTGCTGAACCGCAAATTTCTACACCTTCACCTTCGTCAGCGCCAGCGTTGTCGTAATGAATTTCATTTATAAAAATAGTTTGAGCGTTTAAAAATAGGGTTACACAAAATGCAACCACAAACAAGTAGTTTTTTTTCATACAATTTTTTTTAATCTTTTTCTTAGTCTATAAAATTAGATAATTGCTTTTTAAAATAATAGTTTTTATTAAATTAATTTATCTAAATAGTTGATTTTCTTCATATTTCAACCTTAGATTAACCCTGTGTTTTGTTAATGTTAGCTTAATGTTATAATTTTAAATACCTTTACAGTGCATGTTTTAGGCTTAAAAATTATGGCTACTTTTGTGTGTTTTTATACGTAAACAAGTATCAAATATGAAAAATACAGACATTAAAATATTATTGGTTGATGATGAGCCAGATATATTAGAAATTGTTGGTTATAATTTAAAAAGTGAGGGCTATATAGTTTATACAGCTAAAAACGGTGTTGAAGCTGTTGAAACTGCAAAAAAAATAACTCCACATTTAATTATTTTAGACATAATGATGCCTGAGATGGATGGTATTGAAGCTTGTGAAAAAATTAGAGCAACCAAAGGTTTAGAAAATGTTTTAATTACATTTTTTACTGCTCGAGGTGAAGATTATTCACAAGTTGCAGGGTTTGATGTTGGTGCTGATGATTATATTACAAAACCTATTAAACCTAAATTACTTGTAAGTAAAGTGAAAGCTTTACTAAGAAGGATAAAAGTTAATGAAGAATCTACAATTGGTTCTGAGAAATTAACTATTGGTGAAATTATTATTGATAGAGAAGAGTATGTAGTTATAAAAGATGGTCATAAACTTTCACTTCCAAGAAAGGAATTTGAATTATTCTCGCTATTAGCCTCAAAACCTGGTAAAGTTTTTAAACGTGACGACATTTTAGACAGTGTTTGGGGAAGTGAAGTTGTTGTTGGTGGAAGAACAATTGATGTACACATACGTAAATTACGCGAAAAAATTGGTGATGATTATTTTAAAACCGTTAAAGGTGTTGGCTATAAATTTGTAACTGATGAAGATTAAAAAAACAGTATCTTTTGCATTATGGACATCGTTCTACATTACACTTATTACGTCCATTTTCCTGTTTTTAATACATAATTATTTTATAAATATAGCTTTTAAACTAAGTACAATTATTCTTTTTATAAGTACAATATTTGTTGTTACATATATAGTTTCTCAATTTAGACTTGAGCGTTTTATTTACCAACGTATCAAAAAAATATACAATAGTGTTTCCTTACTAGATTCTTCAGATTTAAGCAAAACTTCAATAACTTCAGATATTGATATTCTCTCTAAAGAAGTTCAAAAATTCGCCAAAATAAAACAATTACAAATACGAAATCTAAACCGAAGAGAAAGTTACCGAAGAGAATTTTTAGGAAATGTTTCACACGAGTTAAAAACACCACTATTTACCGTTCAAGGTTATTTACTAACCCTTACTGATGGCGCTATTGATGATAAAAAAATAACTAAAAAGTACTTAGAACGCGCAAATAAAGGTGTTGAAAGACTTATTTCAATTGTTAAAGATTTAGACTTAATATCTAAACTAGAATCGGATGATTTAAATTTAAATAAGCAGCCTTTTAATATTATTGAAGTAGTTCAAGGAGTTTTTGATTTACTTGAAATGAAGGCCAAAAAAAGGAACATTTCATTGTTTCTTAATAAAAGATACGAATATCCAATAATGGTGTTTGGTGATATTGAACGAATTGAACAAGTGTTAACTAACCTAATTGTAAACTCAATAAAATATGGTAAAATAGGAGGTGCAACAATTATAAGCGCTGAGCATTTTAAGAAAGATAAAATACTTGTTAAAGTTGCTGATAATGGTGAGGGAATTAAAAAAGAACATCAAAAAAGATTGTTTGAACGTTTTTATAGAGTTGACCAAAGCAGGTCTAGAGAGCAAGGTGGATCTGGTTTGGGGCTTTCAATAGTAAAACATATTGTTGAAGCACATAATGAGCAAATTTTTATTGAAAGTGAACTTAAGAAAGGTTCAGAATTTTCATTTACTCTAGAAAAAGTTGAAAAAATTTAAATTATCTTCTCATTGAATAAGAAGCTGCAGAACCTAGCGTTTCTAAAAACGTATTTAATTTCTCTGCTAATTCTGCTAATTTTTTCATAATAAAATGGTTTAAGTAAATTTTTACTATTATCTGTGAATAGAAAATGATGCTGCTGTTCCTAATTCTCTTAAAATGCTATTTAATTTTTCTGATAATTTGATTACTTTTTTCATAATAGAATGTTTTAAGTATTGTTGTTTGTTTACACTACAAATGTAAGTACACATTTAAGTTTTTTTCTTAAAAAATAGATAACCAAAGCGTAACTGTCGACGAATGGAACTTATTAGTCGTTAAATGGAAGAATGAATTTTAAAAACGATATAATTCTTATTAATTAGAAGCAATATTAATAGTTACGATTTTGCTAGAAAAGTATAAAAGGATTAAACTATAAATAATTTAACCTTGAGTTTTTTAACTTACACAGATTTTAGGATAGTGTCATTAAAAACAAAAAAAGAACACAAATTTTGTGTTCTTTTTACGGGGACATACTTAAAATAATACGACTACTATTTCAAAACTTAATTCAAACAATTATAACCCCACCTTACTTATCAAAGTAATTTTTATATTTTTTATTAATTTCATTTACTCTTTTATTAAAAGATGTACCAACTTGTTCTAATGCTTTTTACTGGTAATACTGAAGTTATTGACACATTTTTTTCAATAGCATCATTATCATCACAAGATGAAAAAGATAATATTATTGTAAAAATTACGAGTATGAGGTTTAAATTTTTCATTGTATGTTTTTATTTCTATAAATTTTTTAATTTTTCATGCATTTCTATAAATACTTTTTGTATTTCTAAATCAGTTGCATATGGGTTTACTACTTTAATTTGATTTCTAAAATTGATATATGAAAGACTGTTTAAAAAAATGTTTTCTTTATCAAAACCAGCGCTATTTGTTGATTGATTTTCTTCGGAATATTTGAAATAAAAATCTATCAATTTAAACGCCACTTCTTTTGTCATACCATTATTAGATACAATTTCATGAATACCAAGATTTGCCAATAACTTGTTGAACTCTTTTTTTGTTGGAGTTTTATTATTGTCTTTGTATTTCAACAAAAACTCAATTATTTCTTTACTGTCTTCGTTACTGCTTTGTAACGTTTGAGTATGAGAATTAGTTATTGTAAATAATACAGTTGCCATAAAAATTACGATTGTTTTTTTCATTTTTAAATTTTTTAACTGTGCTTATTTAATTTGTTATTGAAATAACTAATTCCCCTTTCTTAATTTCATCATTTTTTGAATAATATCATACGTTTGGCGTAGTTCTTCATCACTCATTTCTCTCATTTCTGGATCGTTTTTAGTCGCCATTTTTTTCCATTCTTCAAATGATAAATTTTGAATTTCAGTCATATTAGCATCCATCTCATCTAATTCATCATTAAACTCATCATTACTCATAAAACCTTCTGTTTTTTGTATTGGAAAGTCTGGTAATTCGAAATTTTTATCAGATACAGAAACATCAAACTTAGCACTGGTAGCTTCCGTTAAGGTTCTTATACCAAAAACAGTTATATCTATTTTTAAGACAACTCCTTTGTACATCCATTGTTTAGCTCCATTAATATCCCAAACGTCACAGTTATATCCTAAAACATTTTCATTCCCAATTATTTTCCCACCAACAGATTCAAGCATGTTTTCACCTGTTTTACCCGCATCTGTACCAGATTTTTTAAACATATCCATTGCTAAATCTCTTCCTACGTAAGTAATTTTTTTATCAAAATCAGCGAGGTAACTTTCCCCATTATCTAATTTATTAATTGCATGAGTTGAAGTTGTTTCGGTTTTTACTTTTCCAAAAAACTTCATAGTTGTAGTTTGTGCTGATTGCACTTCTTTTAATTCAACAGCTCCCCAATTTTTAAAATAAAGATTTTCTGTTCCACTTCCTTTAACTTTTCCTCCAAGAATTTTTCCTGAAATAGTATTTGTGTATTTTACAATTCCTGATTTTACTTCGTAACGTTTTAGGGTGTTTTGACTGTTTCCGTTACAACCTATTAGTAAAACTGCTAAAGAAAGTATGATGCTTATTTTTTTCATGATATTTATTTTTATGTTTTTATTGTTTTTTTACTCTTTAATTTCTTTCAATTCATAGATGTGGTAATAACCGTAATTTTCGTCT
>NZ_WTAR01000060.1 GCF_013139515.1 Lutibacter sp. | reverse complement strand
ATTGCAAAACAGTATAATTATGTTCGTCCTCAGTTAGACGAAACTACCGATTTAGAAATTAAAAATGGTCGTCACCCAGTAATAGAAAAACAATTACCTATTGGTGAAGAGTATATTGCAAATGATGTTGTATTAAACAGAAATCAGCAGCAGATTATTATGATTACCGGTCCAAATATGAGTGGTAAATCGGCTATATTACGTCAAACAGCTTTAATTGTTTTGCTAGCTCAAATGGGAAGTTATGTACCTGCTCAAAATGCCAGAATTGGAATAGTTGACAAAATTTTTACTCGTGTAGGCGCTAGTGATAATATCTCAATGGGTGAATCAACTTTCATGGTTGAAATGAACGAAACTGCTAGTATTTTGAACAATATTTCTGATAGAAGTTTGGTGTTGTTAGATGAAATTGGTCGCGGAACCAGTACTTACGATGGTATTTCAATTGCTTGGGCAATTGCCGAATATTTACATGAACATCCTTCAAAAGCAAAAACATTATTCGCTACACATTACCACGAGTTAAATGATATGACCAATACTTTTGAGCGTGTTAAAAACTTCAACGTTTCAGTAAAAGAATTGAAAGACAAAGTTATTTTCTTACGAAAATTAGTTCCCGGTGGAAGTGAGCATAGTTTCGGAATTTACGTAGCCAAATTAGCTGGTATGCCAACTGCGGTAGTTCATAGAGCTAGTAAAATGCTAAAGCAACTAGAAAAAAACCATACGAATACTGATGTAAAGGAAACATTAAAAAATGCTTCAGATTCAGCAATGCAACTAAGCTTTTTTAAATTAGATGATCCTTTATTAGAAGATATAAAAGAGGAAATTTTAACTATCAACATAGATGCGCTTACACCAATTGAGGCATTAATGAAATTGAATGAAATTAAAAGAATGCTAACCAACAAAAAATGACAAACAACTTAGAACAAGGTTTTTTTGGTATTGGAATTCAAAATGGTAAAACTCCTGAAAATTTGGGTGTTTTATGGCGTTCTGCACAAAATATGGGTGCTAGTTTTATTTTCACAATTGGAAACAGATATGCTAAACAAGCTTGTGATACCCACAAAGCAACTGGAGCAATGCCTTATTTTCATTACGATACATTTGATGATTTTTATAAAAACCTACCCAAAAGCGCTATGCTTGTAGGAGTTGAATTAGACGAAAAAGCAGTTCCTTTAGAAACGTTTGAACATCCAAGAAGGTGTGTATATTTATTAGGCGCTGAAGACCATGGTTTATCAAAAGCAGCAATTGAAAAATCGCACTTTTTAGTGAAATTTAAATCTGTTTTAAGTTTAAATGTTTCAGTTGCAGGAAGTATTGTTATGTATGATAGGCAAGCTAAAATGGAATAGTTTTTGATACATACTTTTTATTGATTATTTTTAAATGGTCAAAAAATCGCCTATGAAAAAACTATTACTCCTATTAATTGTATCATTAATACTTGCTTCTTGTTATTCAATTACTCAAGTATCTTCCAAAACATACAATTATACAAATACCATTGATTTTTCTATAAATAAAGTTGAAGAACGAAAATCCATTTCAGATACTCCAACATCTAATGGGAAATGGCAAGCAAATTCTAAAGATAAATTTGTGCTAATTGATATGAATTTTGTTAATAATAGTGAAAAAGCACAAATTTTAAACTTTGACGACTTTTTATTATATAACTACAAAACAGATACACAATATAAAGCTGAGTGGTTTTTAACATCAGGTTTATTAATAAAAAGTTCAGAGATTGAAATTAAACCAAAAAGCAATCGTATAAAAATACTCGTTTTTATGTTTCCCGAAAAAGAAGAACCCAGTTATTTGAAATTCAACAATCAAATAATTGAAATCCGTTATAAAAATTAAAAGCTATCTATGAAAAAAATTACCCTTCTTATATTTATATTAATAACTACTATTTCTTTTTCGCAATCAATTATTGAAGGTTTTATTTATGATAAAGAAACAAAAACTTCGCTACCCTATGCAACCATAAAAATTATAAGTAATCACAACTATTATACGATTACGAATGAAGATGGTAAATTTGAAATTTATGATAGGTTTGCTCTAGATTCTTTAGAGGTTAGATTTATTGGGTTTAAAACTAAAAAAGTAGCTGTATCGTATTTTAAAGAACATTCAAAATTATATTTAGCGGCAAACACATTTCGTTTAAATCAAGTTTTAGTTGTTGCAAAAAAGGATAAAAACTATACGTATAACCTCTTAAATAGTTTAATTCAGAAATATAGAAACAAACAACTAATTACTAAAAGCAAAGCATTCCTAACGTTAACCTCATCGGCAAGAGGTGTTCCAATTGAGACTATTGAAGGGTTTTATAATAGCGAGCAAAATGCATCAAAAGGAATTATGGGCTTAGAATTAAAAAGTGGTCGTTTTGGTCAAAATGCAACGTTTCCTTTTTATAGTTTAAACAATACAGATATTTTAAAAGATTTTCAATTATTTAAAAAAAATAAGCAAATACTCCCTTTATACCCTGGTAATTTAACTTTAGGAGCAATTAAAGCAAAGTATAAAGTAACAATTAATGCGTGTATTTCTTGTGACTTTGAAGACATCTCTATTTCGTTTGTTCCTAAAAGAGCAAACGGACGCTTATTATCTGGCACAATTATTTTTAACAAAAAATCATTAACCATTAAAAAAATATCATTACGTGGTGAAGATATAGTGGCCGGTGGTTTGTCATCTATTATTGAAGATGATACGGTAACTCCAAAAAGCATTCAGCTAAACATTAACTTTAACCCACATGATTATGATAAAATTCAATCCATAGATTTTGAGTTTACAATGAACTATCGTTCCAAAGATAATTTTGAGATTATTACGTCAAATTCTTTGCTTTATTTTTATGATTATGACAATCCTTTTAAAGTGCCGTATTTTACAAATAATATAAACTTTAATAATGATTATGATAAAATTAGAGCCTTACAAGCATCAGAGGAGTTTTGGAATTTAAATTATCAATTTCCGAAGAGCTATAAAGAAAAAATGTCTCTAGATTTTTTTAAAAAATATGGGTACTTAATCAATTATAACACATCTATACCTTCAGATTATTTACAATATATACGCCCTTCAATAATCGCTTGGCAAGAAAACAATTCATTAAAATGGCCTGATATTAAGTTCAATTTATTAAAAGAAGAGGGTAAAACAATCGATCGAAAAGCTTATAAACAAGGTGCCACAAAAGCTGTTGATAAAGAAGCTTTTTCTATTTCAGAAATCAAACAAAAACCAAACAAATCTGAAATAGATGAACAATTGAATTTTAGTTTTCTGTTAGATGTGTACATCAACAAATTAGGCGAACAACAATTCAGCACTAAAACATTATTTGATAGAAACTCTTCTTTTTGTTCAAACAATCGTATCAATCATAAATTAATGTACATCAATTTAATTTTTAATGTTTATGAAATTTATAATCAAGAGTTAAAAGCTGAGCTTTCTAAAAGTAGTTCTTTTGAAGAAGCTAAAACTTTATGTGAACAAAAATTTAATGAGGCTACTTTAAAAGTTAAAAAATTGACTGTCGACACCAATAAAGGCACAAACTTTCAAAACTTAGTCAGATGGTCTGAAAAAATAAAACAAAAGCTAAAAAAACTATGAAAACAAAAATTACTTATTTACCGCTATTCTTAATCCTTTGTTATACTTCAGTTTTTTCACAAGAAAAAGTATTCAAAACAATTATTAAACCCCTTCAGGAAGATATTTTATATAGAGAAAAAGTTTTTTTACATGTAAATAAAAGTAGCTATTTTACAAATGAAACAATTTGGGTGACAGCTTATGTTGCTGAAGATGCTGAAAATAAACCTTCTATTTATACAAGTAATCTTCATATTAACTTAGTTGATATTGAAGGAAATGTAATTCAACAAAAAACAATATTTATACAAAATGGTGTGGGAAATGGTGATTTCTTATTAGATGACAATTTGGAGAGTGGAAAGTATTTCGTTCAAGGGTTTACTAATTATATGAGAAATTTTGGTAAAGAGAACATGTTTATTCAAGAAATTGAAATCATAAATTCCGAACTTAAAAAAGAAATAAAACAACAACAATACAGTAATAATTATGATATTCAATTATTCCCTGAAAGTGGTTATTTATTAGAAAATGTTAAAAACACCTTGAGTATAAAAGCATTAATTAACGGTAAAGGCTTTCCTTTTTCTGGTGAAATAACAAACTCTAAAGGTTTAAAGATTACAGATTTTGAAGGAAACATGCTTGGTATGGGAAAATGCAAATTTACTTATTCTGAAAATGAAACCTATACTGCTGTTATAAAAATTAACAATACCATTCAAAAGCTTGAACTCCCAAAAGCTAATAAAACCGGAATTATTTTTAGTTTAGATAATACTCATGAAAATCATATTGTTTTAACTTTAAAAACAAATATTCAAACATTGCCTACTTTACAAAAGTCTAATATATCATTACTTTTTTACAGAAATAACTACATAAGCCAAGCTGCTTCATTATCATTAATTAACAGTGAGGAAACTACACAAAAAATTGTTTTTGATAAAGGTAAATTTTTAAATGGAGTAAACATTGTAACACTTTTTAAAGACAAACAACCTATTGCTGAACGTAAATTTTTTGTAGATAAACCTAATGAACAAACGGCTATTTTAATTAATAAACTTAAAACTAAAAACGATTCTACTAGTTTTAAAATTAAAACTATCAATTCAAACTTTAATCCTGAGATATCTCAATTAAGTGTTTCTGTACTACCAAAAAATGCAAAGAATTTTTATGAAAATCAAACAATTAAAAGTGCTTTTTTACTAAGTCCTTATGTTAAAGGAACAATAGAAAACCCTGCTTATTATTTTGAAAACAACAACCCAAATAAAAAGGGATTTTTAGATTTATTATTACTAAATCAAGGTTGGAGTACTTATTCTTTGGAAGAAAAAATTAAAGAGATAAACCCGAAAGAACGTTTCAAATTTGAAAGTGGCTTTACAGTGAAAGGAAACCTCAAGAAAATTAAAAAGGGGTATGATATTGGAATGTTATCAAAAGAGAATAGGCTCGTTGATTTTAGTAAATTAAATGAGCATAAAGAATTCAATTTTAAAAATGTATATGCATATAAAGGTGGTAATGTGAAAATTTCCTTAATAAAAAAAGGTGAACCTATAGTAAAGCCCACTAATATCAATTTTAATAAAGATAAACCAGAAACAAAAAATTACAAGTCTCTTATTCATAATTACATAAAGCCCGACTATGTGGTTGGTAATAATTTAATAGAGACTTCAGAAAGCTTAACTGTAAGCAATTATAAACTATATCCTAGTATTGAAGTGTTAGACCAAATTACACTTAAAACTGTTGTTTCAAAAAAAGAGAAAACTTTTTATGATAAAGAAAATGAGTTAGCGCATAAACACAAAGTATTAGCTCCAAGTTTTTATCAAAATAAAAAAGTGACAGAACGTATGGAAACTACTTTTCAAACAATATTTGAATACTTTACATCTTTAGGGTATATAAAGCGTACTTATACTGGAAGATATTTTATTTCTCTTAGAAATGCCCGTGTCACTTTCGTAGGTAAAAATATGAATCCAGATAATACATATCCTCCTAAAATATTTTTAGACGGTATAAGTTTAAATCGTGATGGTGATATTGAAATGTTAAAGGAATTAAGTATGACCGATATAGATGAAATTTTAATCAATAAATCGGGTGCAGGTGGTGGTATTGATGGTACAGGTGGTATTATTAAAATTTACCGTAAAAAAGGAAATCATCAATATTTTGAAGAAGAAGGAAAAAACCTTTATGAAGAGCTAATATTACTTACAGGTTTTGATAGAGCCAATGACTATTACAAACCACAATATAATATTTATACCGAAGATGCTTATAATTGGTCGGAAATAGATTGGAAAAACAATCTTCAAACAGATGAAAAAGGAGAGGTTTTTATTAAAATTCCAATCAATGAGTTTTCTAATGAATATCAATTTATAATTAACGGATTTTCAGGAAACGGATTGTTATTTAACACCAACTATAAAACGAGCCTGATTGGGTTTTAACTTTTCAATAGTAGTTTCAATACTATTTTGAACTATTTTTTTAACTATCTTTGCAATCTAAATAACTTATCATGTTTTTATTTATTAGCGGAGCTGAAATATTTGTAATACTACTTATTGTAGTTATGTTATTTGGTGCTGATAAACTTCCTGAAATTGCTCGTGGTTTAGGAAAAGGAATGCGCCAAGTTAAAGATGCTACCAATGATATAAAGCGTGAAATAAAAAATAGTGCTGAGAAAAACAACCTCGATATAGATGTTGCATCTAAAGTAAGAGATGAAATCAGTAAAGTGAACGACAAATTTGATGATTTTAGCAGACCTGTTTCTAAAATAAAAGATAAAATTGTTGATGATATTACTGGTCCTATTAAGAGAGGAAAATAATCTTGGAAACTCTTATAAACTACGATAAACAATTACTCCTTTTCTTGCATTCTAAAGGCTCATTAACTTGGGATACTTTGTGGCTTTTTATTACAAATCCTCTTCATTGGATTCCTCTATTTTTTATCATTTTTTTTCTTGGTTATAAAGCTCTTGGAGTTAAAAAAGCTTCAATAATTATGGTAATCACAGCCTTAAATACTGCAACAACTTTAATTATTGTAAATCTTATTAAGAACGCTGTTCAAAGAATTAGGCCTATAAATGATGTTTCTATAAATAATACTATAAGAGTTTTAATTGAACAAAATGATTTTAGTTTTGTGTCAGGTCATTCAGCTGTTTCATTTACCATTGCGTTTATTACCTTTTGGGTATTAAAAAAACACTATAAATTCATATTTTTAATATTCTTATTCCCAATGTTATTTGCTTATAGTCGCATATATTTAGCTGCACATTTCCCAGTTGATATTGTTTTTGGAATGTTTTTAGGGTATGTTCTTGCACTTGTTTTTTATAAAATAATTAAAGTTTTTATGCTTAAAAAATAATATTATTTCACTCTACTAATTGTTAATCCATCTCTTATTGGTAATAAAATTGTTTCAATTCTAGGGTCAGAATTTAATAATTTATTGTAAGCTATTAATTCATTGGTATCAATATCCTTAGGGTTTAATTCTTCAACAACTTTACCACTCCAAAGTACGTTGTCCGATAAAATAACACCTCCTGAATTCATTTTATCAATTACTAAATTAAAATAATTAGCATAATTAGATTTATCAGCATCAATAAAAACCATATCAAATTTTTTATCAATTGTTGGAATAATATCAATAGCGTCTCCAATTAATTGTTTTATTTGATTTCTATACGGTGATTTATCAAAATACTTTTTTGAAAAACTTTCTAACTCTTCATTTCTATCAATTGTATAAAGTGCACCTCTTTCTTGTATTCCTTCAGCTAAACATAAAGCTGAATATCCTGTATAAGTTCCTATTTCTAAAATTGTGGTTGGTTGTATTAATTTAGAAATCATAGATAATAC
>NZ_WTAR01000050.1 GCF_013139515.1 Lutibacter sp. | reverse complement strand
AAAATAAAAAAGATCAAAAAAATAATAAGATGATTTTAGAAATGAAAGTTCCCTCTCCGGGAGAATCTATTACAGAAGTAGAAATTGCAACTTGGCTAGTTGAAGATGGTGATTATGTAGAAAAAGATCAGCCAATTGCTGAAGTTGACTCAGACAAAGCAACACTAGAATTACCTGCTGAAGAAAGTGGTATTATTACTTTAAAAGCTGAAGAAGGTGATGCTGTTGAAGTTGGTGCAGTTGTTTGTTTAATTGATTTAGAAGGCCAAAAACCTGAAGGTACAACGACTAAAGAAGTTAAAACTGAAGCAGCAAAAGCAGTAGAAAAACCTGCTGAAACTAAAACTACGTATGCTAGCGGTACTACTTCGCCTGCTTCAAAGAAAATTTTAGATGAAAAAGGAATTGCCGCTTCTGAATTAAAAGGAACAGGGCGAGATGGAAGAATTACTAAAGACGATGCTGTAAATGCAACGCCAAGTATGGGAACTCCTGCTGGTGGTTCTCGTAATTCTGAGCGTTCAAAAATGTCTATGCTTCGCAGAAAAGTAGCACAACGTTTGGTTACAGTTAAAAATGAAACTGCTATGCTTACTACTTTTAACGAAGTAGATATGCAACCCATTTTTGATTTACGTAACGAGTATAAGGAAACGTTTAAAGCAAAACACGGAGTTGGACTTGGTTTTATGAGTTTCTTCACATTAGCAGTTGTTAGAGCTTTAGAATTATTTCCTGATGTAAATTCAATGTTAGATGGCGATTATAAAATATTACACGATTTTAAAGATATTTCAATAGCTGTTTCAGGACCAAAAGGTTTAATGGTTCCTGTAATTAGAAATGCTGAAAACTTAACTTTTAGAGGTGTTGAAAGCGAAGTTAAACGTTTGGCAATAAGAGCTCGTGATGGTCAAATTACTGTTGATGAAATGACTGGTGGTACTTTTACAATCACAAATGGTGGTGTGTTTGGTTCTATGTTGTCAACTCCAATAATTAATCCTCCTCAAAGCGGAATTTTAGGAATGCACAATATTGTTGAAAGACCAATTGCTGTAAATGGCGAGGTTGTTATTAGACCAATTATGTATGTTGCTTTATCTTATGACCACAGAGTTATTGATGGAAGAGAATCGGTTGGTTTTTTAGTTGCTGTAAAAGAAGCTTTAGAAAATCCGGTTGAAATTTTAATGGATAATAATCCTAAAAAAACATTGGAATTATAATTCATCACTATTATAATATAAAACTGAAAACCGAGCTATTTGTTCGGTTTTTTGTTTAGAATTTATATATCAACTTTTTTAAAAACAACAATTGATTTTTATAATCTATTATTGCTTTGCCTTTTTCAAGAACATCAGCGCCTATAATTCCGTCAACTGCTTTAGCATTGTGCTCAGTTAAAGCAGTATTTACATGTGTTAAATCTAATAATACAATATCACAGTTATGATAGCGCCAACCTTTTAATTTAAGCTTATTTTTTGAAGAAATTTTAGTCTCAATACCAATTGCACCAGCTCCTGCAGCTTTTGTGTCAGAATCTTCAACATCTAATTTAAACTTAAAATCTAAATTAATATCAACGCAAGAGTTAGAAGCTCCAGTATCTAAAATAAACCTACCTTTTACACCATTTATAGTTGCTTTTAACTCAAAATGATTGGTGTTAATTTTTTTGAGCTTTATTTTGGTATATCCTTTTCTTAAAAGAATGTTATTTAATTTCATGCAGTAGTTATTTCGATCAAATTTAACGCTTTTTTAAAAGAAAGTATCCAACTAATAAAATGAATCCAACAATTAAAAACCACATAAAATTAAAGTGGCTGTTTTCAAGTGAAGTTACATCTCCAATATATATAAAACTTGCCCAATAATAAGGTGATTTTTTACTTGCTGCTATTGTTGAGTTTTCAATATAAGCTAGTTTTGAATGATGTAATGCAGCCGATTTATTTCCTGTTTTCTTATAATTTTTATAAAAATCAGCCATGAGTTCTTCGGTAGACTTATCATTTACTTTCCATAAAGAAACAAGTAAATTCTTGACACCTGCATATGAAAATCCACGAGCTAAACTCATTGCTCCTTCACCTCTTCTTAAAGTGCCTAAACCCGTTTCACAAGCGCTTAAAACCAATAAATCTGTTTTAAAATTATAGCCGTAAATTTCAGGCAAATACAGTGTTTCATTATAAAATTCAATTGCAGGCGGAGAATAATAACCTCCTGAAGTTGCATGAGTTGATAAATGAATAATGGAATAATTTTTCGCTAACTGATTAAAGGCTAATTTTGTAGCTTTTAGTTTCATTAAATACGTACCATCTATACTATTTTCTATACTTTCAGCTTCTTTCAATGTATAATTAAGCTCAGATAGTTTACGGTGGTTATTTTCAAAAACCGGAAAGAAACCAATAAAACTTTCATTTTCCTTTCTTTTAACCATATCATCTTGCATTAAAATTGAAGCTGAAAAGGCATAACTTATATTGCTTTTTTTAAGTAAATATGATAATTTTCCAAAATTTGTAATTGCAGTTTTTTCTGTAATTAAAGCATCAAAAGGAAGGAAGGAAAACAACCCATCAGGAACTATAATTGTATTTTTTGATAACTCTTTTTTGAATATGTTTTTAAACAACTGATAACCTAACGAAGTGTATTTAGCAACATTATTTTGTAAAATACTTCCTCTGCTATCAGCAAACAAATTTAAAAATTCTGAAATTTGTTCTTTAAAATTATCTGTTTTTACAATCTTATCTAATTTTGGTTCAGTTCCTTTTGAAATTGAAAAGACATACACATTTTCTTTCCCATCAAAAAACTCCATTAATTGTTCATTGTTTTGTAATAGTTTTTCTTCAATATTTTTGAAGGTAATTAAACTGTCTTTTTTAACAGTTAATGTTGGATATTTCTCTTTAATTTTTTGCTTTAACAATTGTAACTCATTAAAAATAAGGGCGCGTTTTTTTGTTAAATTTGCTAATAAATTTATTGATGCTTTTTCACCTTTTAATTCTTCAATAGTGAGGTTTTTATTTAATTGTGATTTCTTAAAAAGTAAGTTCTTTTCAATCACAAATAAAGGATCATTTTTAATTGTTGACTTTTGAAAAGCAATTTCTTTTGCTTCTAATAATACAACAGATTTAGATTGTTCTGCAAACTGAAACGCCTTTTCAAGCCAATTAATAATATTGGTTTGTTGATACAACTCGTAACACAAATCAATACAGTTTTCACTTCTGTTTCTGTTCTCTTGTTGTTGATTTAATTTTGCATTCTGGCTTAAAAAAGAGGCTCTTAACTCATCTTCAACTTTAAAAGCTAATTCATAATTTTTTAACGCATTTTTATAATCATTTTGTTTAATAAATAGTAATGCTCTTCCATCCAAAGCTTCTTTTAAGGTGTTTTCAGAATAAAAATAAGTTGCTTTCGGATTCTCAAAAATAGTTTTTGGATGGTACTTTGGAAGCAAAACACTTAACGATTTCTGATAATAAATTAATCCTTTTTCTCTTTGATTAGTCAGGGCAAAAACTTCAGCAATTTGATTGTAAATTTTAGCAACTTCCCTATCGTGTTCACCAAATACTTTTTTGGCATTTTTTAAAGCACTTTCAAATTGAACAATTGCTTTGTTAAACTTTTTACTTTGAACGAAGCAATTTGCTAATATGATATTGTTTTTTGTTGAAATTGAACTGTTATTACCAACATTAAACTGATTTGAAAGTTGTACATTCTCTTTCGCTTTTTCAATATCACTTAAATACAAAAAGTTGATGGCTAAATCTGAATAAATTCTAGAATTAACTTCTTTTTCCTCACCTAAATTCAATGCTAAATTTAAATAATTAATAGCCTTTAAATATTCGCCTTTAGTTCTAAAAACAGTTGCTAAATTTGAATATCCGGCTATTATTTGAGTAGTATTATTATCTTTCTGAGCCTTTTCAATAGTGATTTTTAAAATATCTTCAGCTCTATCAACATCACCCAATCTGGTGTAATTATTAGCTAAAGGCTTTAAGCAATACTCAATAATATCAAATTGAATGTTATTATTATAAATGGCATACGCTTCTTCATATTGAATTACAGACGGGTTTATAAATCCAAATTTCTTCAGGTTATAAGCATAATTAGTGTGTAAATAAAGTTGTGCTGTTTTCTCTTTATTATCTTTTGGGTTACGCCATAAATTAGTTAAAACTTCATCAAATAATTTCAAGTCTTCAATAGATGGATTTTTAGCGTATTCATCAAGTTGTATATAAATAAATTCAGAAAAATTATCTTGTTGTTTTAATGAATCTAACGTTGTTTTAAGTTTAGAATCAGTATTTTGAGCAACTGAAATAACATTAAAAAAAGCAAAAAACAGGATGACTACATTTTTAAGCATTGTTCTTTATATTTTCCAAATTGCATAAAAATGAAGCTGGGAATGTGGTTCGTTAAAATTATAAATATAACGCACTCCAACACTTGGGCCAATTCTAGATGCACCAATAGTTACATCTCCAAAAACCCCATATTTTAGATCCCTAAATGATGATGTATTCTCTGTAGTTTTTGTTTCGTTAAGAGCTTCAATAGGATCACCTATTCTATCTTTTAAATAAGTAAAATAACTTGAAGTTGTTATGTTATTTGACTTATTAGAAATATCAAAAGAAAGTTGAGGTCCAACTCCTAACCCAATAACTCCATTTAAATTATAACGAAATGAAATTGGCACTACATCAATGTTTATCTTTGAAATTTCTGAGTTGGTTTCATCAAATCTAATTGCACTATCAACTAAAGTTCCATCTGATAAATCTAGTGGTCCTAATTGCTCACTCACACTGCTAAAATCTCCAAATTCATGAGTTCCAATCATAATTTCAGCTTGTAAATATTTTTTATACGATTTATAAGGAGAAATTGTTGCCCCAACAAAATAACTTTTAGAATCTTTCACATCTAAATAACTATTATATCCAGATTTTACACCAATTGAAATTCCTGGAGAAAAACGAGATGTTGATGTATTTGTAATTATTGGTTCGTTTTTATCAAAAATAATGGCAGTTTTACTTTTTGATTTTACTTTATGAAAATCCTTTCCAAATTTCATGGAGTATTTTACAAACCCTTTGGTAGAATCTTTATCATGAACTCCTTTTTGAGCAGTTCCCGGTAAATAAATATTTTTAAACTGAAATGAAATCTGGTCTTTTGAAATAATAGTATCTAAACAACTATATCTAACTTCTTCATCTGGGCAAATTGGACATTCAGGGTACATATCCAACACTTTTAATGTTGATTTATCTAACATTTCAGGAATATCTACATTTAATTTTATCAATCTTGCTGGTCCTTCACCATCATTTTGAAATCTAACTTTATATTTCAATCGTTTAAAACGCACCAATCTGTAATTTAATCTCGTATCATAAACTGCCATTTTATTTGGGTCGTGCGAGGTTACAATTTCCATTTCTTTGGTTAACACTTTATGCGAATCATTACCGCGTTCAGGCACATAAATACTTCTAATTGAAATTACTGCACTTGTATCTTTCAACATTTCAGGTGTTGTTTTAAAACTAAAAAACATAGAACGCTCTTCGTTCGCTTCTAAATTATCAACATCATAAATTTTAACATCTTGATAATAGCTTTTTGCTGCTTCTAATGTTAATGGTAAGTTTTGATTTAAGGTATCGTTCACCACCAATTTTTCATCTATAAAAGTTGAAATACCTGTAGTTTTTATAAATTCATCTTTTGAAATATACCTTTCATTATTAGCAATTATTTCTGAAGTAATTTCATTTTCATTGTGGTGTAATCTAACATCAGTAAGCTCGAAATTTTTAGCTTTGTATTTCACTTCATTAAAAAACACATATATTTTCCCGTTGGTTGGAAACTCATTTGTATTTCCATAACTAAGTGCCAATTGCATTTCTTCATTAGGTACTGGATCTCTATTCGTTTGTAATCTAAAACCATTATGAGCAGCTACTAAATAATGATTTTCGTTTTCAGAAGTATCCAAATTAGTTTCATGAATAGCAACTTCTTTTGGGCGTGTTGCTGGTGGCTTTCCATCATCATAATTATTAGTTACTGATAGTTGCGTTTTGTAATTCCCTTTCTTTTTATAGGTGTGTTTTGGTGCTGTTTCAAAACTATAATCACCATCACCAAACTCCCAATAATACGTATAAAATGCTTTTGGTGCTCCTGCAATTTGATTTAATTGAGGTGTTTTTGGATTGAAAGAAACTTTATTTCCGTTTACAGTATATTCAATAGTTGCAGTTCTTGTAATTGTATCATTTTCTATGCTTTGAGCATAAAAAATAGTTTGAAACAAAAGCACAAATATTAGTAAAAGGTGATTTTTCATAGTTAGTGTATTTAAACAAATATAAAAAAAGCATTCTATATTGATTTTTTTATACGCTTTAAAATCTCTCTTATCAACAAAGACAAGAGAGATTTCTATTAAATTACTACAATTTATGTGAGGACATTACGGTAAGTCATTAATTAAGGCTTCTAAAGCTGGTTGTGTAATTGGACTTAAACTTGGTATCACTTCAACGTGATCTTCAACAATTGTTGTTCCTTGTATTGCGTAGTTTAATTGTCCGTCTATTTCAGCAACCATTATAATGTGTACTTCTAATCCAACAGGAATTAATCCGTAATGTTCTGTAAACATTTCTAATGTTGTATTCCAAGTATCCATTCTTGCTAAAGCTGTTGGTTCACCATCATATGATAAATATACAGCACAATTATCTTGGTTAAATTCAGCTGGCACATCAATAAAAATTTCTGTTTTTGGTCCTGCAAAACTGTACCATCTGTCTAAATTTGTCCATCCAAAATCACCAATATCATAATTGTATGTTGCAAATTCACCATCAGCACCTTGTCCGTCTCTAATTTGAGCATCATCAGTTTCACCATTTCCATCTTCATCAGCTTCTACCCAATCACAATCGTTATCAATACCATCTCCATCACAATCATCATCGCCACCTCTAAAAATTTGCATTCCACCATCTAAATCTGCAAAATCAACTGGTCTGCTTTGAACGCTCGCCATTTCTAACAATTCTAAGTCATTTGCATCTTGTTCAGCATCAATATAAAATTCACCTGCCGATTTTAGCGCTTCTTTATCTCCGTTAGCTCTTTTTCCCAAAGTAGATTTGTCTTTTAAAAGCATAGAAGCTTTATCGTAAATTTCAATTAATTTTACGGTTACGTTTCCTGTTACAGGTACTCCATTTAAACCAAATGAGTTTGGTTGAAAAGTAACTTCTGTTCCTTGAGTTCCTGTAATTACACCACCATCTTCAGCGTCTACTATAAATTCTTGAACAGCATCTGCTCTGTTATCTTCAAAACGTGTTGCTAAAGCTTCACCATCTGGCTGAGGTTCTACAACTTCATCGTTGTCTTTAATACAACTTGCAAATAAAACAAGTATAGATAATCCTACTACATTTTTTAAAATACTACTCACAACTTTACTATTGTTTAAGTTTGTGAAATTTTGTTTTTGTGTTTTCATAATTATTAAATATTAATTGTTTTTAAATTTGTGTTACACTAACATATCAACAGGTTTTATTTTTTGTTACCCCTTTTTCTGAAAAAAATTTTAAATTAGCTATCTCTAACTATTATAAATGATTCAAAAACCACACGCAGATCAAATATATATTGAGGCTTTACTGAAAAACAACAGCAAAGTACTTTCTGAAATTTATTTGAAGTTTTCTCATAAAATTATTTCGTATGTGAAAAAGAACAACGGAAACTCTGATGATGCTCAAGATATTATTCAAGAAACATTGGTCACTATTTACCACCAAGCAAAAGAGAAAAATTTTGTGCTTACGTGTCCGTTTGATGCGTACTTCTATTTATTATGTAAAAGGAGATGGTTGAATGAACTAAAAAAAAGAGGAAATAATAGGGTAACAATTTTAGAAGATGACACATCTATTACTGAAGAGCAAGAACAACAAGTTGAAGAAACTGAAATTTTTGAGCAACAACATCAGCTTTTCGAATTAAAATTTAAAGAATTAGGTGCAAAATGTCAAGAATTATTAAAAACCACCTTTAAAATTAAATCAATGGAGAAAGTTGCAGAAATTTTAGGCGTTACTTATGGTTATGCTCGTAAGAAGAAATCGCAATGTATGGGTAAATTAACTCAGCTTGTGAAAAATTCAAGTGAATTTCATCAACTAAAAGCCTACTAAAATGAAAAAAGAGAACTACATAACATTCGATAAGTATCTAAATAATGAATTATCAAATTTAGAACTAATAACTTTTGAAGAGCAACTAAATTCTGACGCAGATTTTAAGCAAGAATTTGAAATTTATAAAGCTTTGGAAACTTCATTAAGTTCCAAATATGAAAATGAAGAAAAAGAAAAAGCATTAAGAAATACACTTTCAAATTTAGGTTCAAAATATATAAAACCAGAAAATTCAACAAAGAAAAAAGGTGAAATAATTTCATTATTAAATTATAAACAATACATGGTTGCTGCAAGTATTGCGTTATTAATTGGTTTTTTCTTATTCAATAATGGAGAACCTGTTTATGGTGATTTTTCTAACCATAATTCATTAGAATTAGTTGTAAGGAGTGATAATAATGAAACTGTTATAAGAGCGCAAGAAGCATTTAATTCTAAAAATTATAAAGAAGCACTAACTTATTTAACTCAGTTATCAAATTCTAACGATATTGAAATTGAATTGTATAAAGGAATCTGTTATCTTGAATTAAATAGTTATGCTGATGCTGATATTATTTTTGATGAAATTAGCAATGGAAATTCAGCATTTAAAAATAATGCATCTTGGTATAAAGCTTTAAGCATGTTAAAACAAGAACAGTTTGAAGCGTGTAAATACGTTTTACAAACAATTCCTGAAAGTGCTGACGAATATAAACAAGCGAAAAAGTTATTGAGGAAACTTTAAAATAAAGCGCTAAGCTTTAATTCGGGTTTTTCTCTAAATAATACAATAACAATTTGGTTTTCCCATGTTCAAATCGTGTTTGACAATTGTCAATTTTACCTTCATATTTTAATTCGTTAGGAACTCCTAAATTAAAAATCCCATTTCCTTTTGCCATTTTTTCTAACCTATAAATAGCTTTAAAAGATAATTTATAATATAGAGGTTCTAGTATTTCACACTGCTCAATTTCACCATGTTTTAAATCCCACAACCTAGCATTTTCATTCTTTAGAATTTCTTTAGAAAAGTAAACTTCTTTTAATAACGGAAATGCAAATTCAAATACTTTTTTAGAACCGTTATTGGCAAATTGTACAATTTCTTTATTTCTAACAATAAAAAAACGAATAAAAAAATTATCCATTTTTGATAATTGATTGGCAGCAACAGATGCAATTCCTACACCTATAATTTCATGACCCTTCTTTTTTCTTTCAACATCAAACCAATTATAAAAATCTCTAATTTGACTTATAGAACTATATTTTAAATTTCCATTTATTGCCGATAAATTAAAAATATTTGCTTTATTCCAAACTTCCGTTTGTTTTTTTCGATCTTTCTTTAACCAACAGCCATCTAGTAATATATTGTTTCCTGTTTCAATTTGATAAGTTTTTAGAGACTTCCATTCTTGCGTATAGGAATTATTAAAAACAAGCAATGTAAATACTATAATTATATATTTTATTTTCATCAATCTACAGGTGTTTAATCATAAACTAATGTAACTATAAAATGGATATTAGTGTTAAAAAATTGAATAAAAAGTTTGTAAGTTTTTAATTACTTTTACCCAATGATAATTACAGATACGCACACACATTTATATAGCGAACAATTTGACGAAGACAGAAACGAAATGGTACAACGTGCTATTAACGCTGGTGTTTCACGTTTTTTTATTCCAGCAATAGATTCAACATATCTTAACGCCATGTTAGATTTGGAAAAAAAATTTCCAAATAACACTTTTTTAATGATGGGTTTACATCCAACACATGTGAAAGAAAATGTAGCTAAAGAATTAGCTTTTGTGAAAGAATGGTTAGACAAACGTAACTTTTATGCTGTTGGTGAAATTGGTATTGATTTGTATTGGGATAAAACTTTTTTAAAACAACAACAACTTGCTTTTAAAACTCAAATTGAATGGGCTAAAGAAAAAAACTTGCCAATTATTATTCATTGCCGAGATGCTTTTAATGAAATTTTTGAAGTTTTAGAAGAAATGAAAGGTGACAAACTCTTTGGAATATTTCATTGCTTTACAGGAAATTTAGAACAAGCCAAAAAAGCAATTTCTTACAATATGAAATTAGGAATTGGTGGTGTTGTAACATTTAAAAATGGAAAAATAGATCAGTTTTTAAATAAAATTCCTTTAGAGCATATTGTACTAGAAACCGATGCACCGTATTTAGCACCAACTCCTTTTAGAGGAAAAAGAAATGAAAGCAGTTATATTACCAAAGTATTGGATAAATTAGCTGATATTTATAACTTGAGTCCGCAAGAAATTGCTGAAATAACCACTCAAAACTCGAAAAATATCTTTGGAATCTAAACAAACCACATATTATAAAACACCTATTGGAACTGCTAAAATTGAAGGTGACGAATACGGAATTCAATCAATTACAGTTTTAGATGAAAAAATTGAAACTTCAGCTATTATTCCTGAAGCATTACAAAAATGTGTAACACAATTAGAAGAATATTTTAACGGAACCAGAACTGAATTTAACCTAAAGTTAAACCCTCAAGGAACCGATTTTCAAAAAAGAGTTTGGAATGAATTATTGAACATGCCTTTTGGAAAAACACGTAATTATTTAGAGCAATCTAAAAAATTAGGAGATGCCAAAGCAATTAGAGCAGTTGCATCAGCAAATGGGAAAAACCCCATTTGGATTGTAATTCCTTGCCATAGAATTATTGGAAGTGATGGTTCTTTAACAGGTTATGCTGGTGGTTTATGGCGTAAAAAATGGTTATTAGCACATGAAAGTCCATCGCCGCAACAATCATTATTTTAAACTATATTTAACTTTTCAACGTTAGTTTAAAAAATGACAAAAGGTTTACTTTTCTTGGTTCTTTTAATTAGCGTTTCAATACACGCGCAAATTCAATCAAAAAATGTTCATTTAAAAACTTTTTTGGTTAAAAATGATACACTAAAAATAGGCACCGTTAGCATTAGTCCGTTTAATTTTAAAGTTTTTTCTAATTCAAATGTAGAAATTGATACTTCAAAGTACAGTATTGATTTCTCAAAATCTTTACTGATTTTTAAAAAAGGAAATCTAACTAAATTCTCAGAAATAACTGTTCAATATACTTCTTATCCAGATTTTTTAACAAAAAATTATTTTAAATTCGATAAAAAATTAATTGTTTCTAAAGCAACAGATCAAACACAATTATACAGCTTAACCACCAATGAGAAAAAATTACCTTTTAAACCTTTCAAAGGCTTAAATACCGTTGGAAATATTACTCGTGGGGTTACCGTTGGAAATAACCAAAACGCCGTTGTAAACGCTTCTTTAGATTTACAAATTGAAGGTAAATTGAATGATAAAGTGACTTTAAAAGCTTCAATTATTGATACAAATTTACCAATTCAAGATAATGGGAATACGTATAAATTAAATGAATTTGATCGTGTTTATATTGAATTATATAGTAATAATTGGAGTGTTAATGCGGGTGATATTTATTTAAATAATAACAAAACTTCTTTTTTAAAATTCAACAAAAAAGTTTCAGGTTTAGCAGTAAATGCAACTATAAAAAAGGGGAAATCTGAAATTAACTTACAAACTTCAGGGGCAATTGTTAAAGGTAAATACAAAAAAGTACAGTTTAACGGTCAGGAAGGAAATCAAGGCCCTTATAAATTATCCGATTTAAATAGTAACACTTATATTTTAATTTTATCGGGAACAGAACAAATTTATGCAAATGGTAGCTTATTAAAAAGAGGTGAAAATAACGATTATACAATTGATTATAATACTGCTGAAATTACTTTTAACACCACTTCCCCAATAACAGCAGATATGAGAATTACTGCTGAATACCAATTTACAGATAGAGTGTACACGCGTTTTATAACGTATAATAATGTAAGTTACAAAAGTGATAAATTAACTGTGAGTGGGTATTTTTACAATGAAAACGATTTAAAAAACCAGCCTTTAGAACAAGATTTAAGTAACGAACAAAAACAACTATTAGCTGATGCTGGTAACAATACAAACGAAATGATGACACCATCAGCTTTTGTAGATACTTTTTCTGAAGACAAAATTTTGTATAAAAAAATACTAGTTGGAACTACTGAAATTTTTGAATTTTCAAACAATGAAACTGATGAATTATACCAAGTAACTTTTACATATGTTGGTGAAAATTTGGGTAGTTATCTATTAAAAGATGTTATTGCTATTGGGAAGGTTTTTGAATATGCTGGAGAGAATTTAGGAAATTACAATCCTGTAATTCAATTAATTGCGCCAAATAAATTACAAATTGCTGTATTTAAAGCCGCTTATAATCCTTCTAAAAAAACAACAATTAGTGCTGAAACTGCTTTTAGTAATAACGATGTTAATTTATTTTCAACCTTAGATAATGCAACAAATAAAGGACTTGCCACAAAATTGGGTTGGGAACAAATAATTTTTCAAAATAAATGGCAACTAAAAAGTAATTTAAAATTTGACTTTATTCATAAAGATTTTAAAAGTATTGAACGAATTCAAGCAGTAGAATTTAACAGAGATTGGAATATTGAAACTACAACGGGAAATCAAAAACTAGTAAGCACAAAGTTAGAGCTTTCAAACCAACAAAATAGTACCCTAAATTATGAATTTGAAAATCTAGAATTTAATGATTATTTTAAAGGGAATAAACATCATTTATATGGAAATTTAATTCATAAAAATCTATCACTTAATTTTAATAGCAGCTTATTAAAAAACAAAACAACTTTAGAAGAAGGAACTTTCTACAGGTACTATATAAGCACTAAATACAATTTAAAAAATAAGTGGTTTGGTTTAAATATAAATGCTGAAAAAAATGAAAGAAGTGAAATTTCAACAAATACATTGTTAAATTTAAGTCATAAATACAATGAGTATGAAGCCTTTTTAGGTATTGGAGATTCTTCAAAAGTATTTACTCAAATTGGTGTTAATTTCAGAGCAACTGATAGTATTCAAAATAATACTTTTAAGCAGGTGAATACTTCAAAAACCTACTATTTAAAATCTAGTTTTATAAATACTAAAACGGCTAATTTAAATGCATACATAAATTACCGAACTGTTAAAAATATGAATTTCAACGATGAAGAATCTTTAAATTCAAAACTAGTTTACAAACAGCAATTATTCAATCAGTTTTTAGCTTTTAACATCGTGTATCAAACACTTTCTGGGACTTTACCTCAACAAGATTATACCTATATTAAAACCGAACCCGGACAAGGTTTTTATACGTGGATAGATTATAATGAAAATGGGATTAAAGAATTAAATGAGTTTGAAATTGCTCAATTTACCGATCAAGCTGAATATTTACGAATTATTTTACCAAACGTAAATTATATTGCTACACATCAAAACAAATTTTCACAAACGTTAACTATTAATCCACAACAATGGAATACTAAAAGTGGCGTTAAAAAAATACTTTCACATTTTAACAATCAGACTTTTATTTTAATTGATAGTAAGCAGAAAAAATTAGATAACGCGTTTAATTTAAATCCGTTTGATATTAATAATACCAATTTACTTGGGTTAAATTTTAACCTAAATAACAGCTTGTATTTCAACAAAGGGAAAAAACAATTTTCAACCGCTTATAATTTTATAAAATCCCAAAATAAAGCGACTACAACTATTGATAATTTAGAGAATACATTGCAAATGCATCAACTTCAATTTGAACATAAATTGGGTGAGTTTTGGCAATTTAATTTCAATATAAATAATTCTAAAAACACCAGTAACTCATTAAATTTCACAAATAGAAATTATGAATTAGATAACACTACAATACACCCAAAATTATCTTACTATTATAATAAAAACACCTATTTTTCATTTTTCTATGAACTAAAAAACAAAGAAAACAAACTAGGGAGTTTAGAAACTTTAAACCTTCAAAAACTGGGAATTGCTATTAACTATGCAAACGGCTTAAAAAGCTTACTAAAAACGGAAGTAAATATTTTTAATAATAGTTTTGAAGGCTTAAATAATTCGCCTGTTGCCTATCAAATGTTAGAAGGTTTACAACCTGGGAAAAATTATACTTGGAGCTTGTTATTTCATAAAAAATTAAATTCATTTCTAAATTTAAACCTAAATTATTTAGGTAGAAAAAGTGAAAGTTCACAAACTGTGCATACAGGAACGATACAATTAAAAGCAATTTTTTAATTTTTTTTACTTTGGTTTAATTTTTGCTATTATCTTTACTTATAAATTAAATTTTAACCTATGAAAAAAATATTACTCTCTGTAATTTTAGTCGTTGCTAGTTTATCAACTTTTGCTCAAGAAAATGAAATGGGTAACAATGAATTAAAAATCAACATGTCTAACTTAATTGGCTTTAAATTTCTTGATGTTGGTTATGAAAAAATACTAAATGAAGAATCAGCATTTGGTGTTAATGTTCTATTTAATATTGATAAAAAAGATCCTAATGATAATAGCGGTTTAGATGAATATAGAACTTTTTCAATTACACCCTACTACAGGCACTTTTTTTCTAATAAATATGCTAGTGGTTTTTTTGTTGAAGTATTTACGATGCTACACTCTGGAGAAGAAGATTTAATTGTAGGGTATGCTGATTTTCCACCTTATACAGATATTTATAATACCGAAAAATATACAGATTTTGCTGTTGGAATTTCAGCAGGTGCTAAATTTGTTTCAAAAAGAGGTTTTGTTGCCGAAATCTATCTTGGAATTGGTAGAGATCTAATTGACAATCATGACTTTGAAATAGTTGGTAGAGGTGGTGTTTCAATTGGTTATCGGTTTTAAAAACTCTTACACATAAAAAAGAGGTTGCTTTTATAAAAGCAACCTCTTTTTTCATATAGTAAAATGTAACTATTACATTTTCATTAACCAGTTTTTAACGTCAATATCTTCTTTAATTATTGAACGTAATTCTTCAATTTTTACACGCTTTTGTTCCATAGTATCTCTATAGCGAATTGTAACTGAGTTATCGCTTAGTGTATCGTGATCTACAGTAATACAAAATGGTGTTCCAGCTGCATCTTGTCTTCTATAACGTCTTCCAACGGCATCCTTTTCATCATAAGCAACATTGAAATCCCATTTTAAATCTTCTACAATTTTACGAGCTACCTCTGGTAATCCATCTTTTTTAACCAACGGTAAAATCGCTGCTTTTGTTGGAGCTAATACTGAAGGTAATTTTAACACTGTACGTGTAGAACCATTTTCTAACTCTTCTTCTTGTAAAGAATTTGAAAATACAGCTAAAAACATTCTATCTAAACCAATAGATGTTTCAACAACATATGGTGTGTAATGTTCATTTAATTCTGGGTCAAAATATTGTAATTTTTTTCCTGAATGTTCTTCGTGTGCTTTTAAATCAAAATCTGTACGAGAATGAATTCCTTCTAATTCTTTAAACCCAAACGGGAATCTAAACTCTATATCTGAAGCTGCATCAGCGTAATGTGCTAATTTTTCGTGGTCGTGAAAACGGTAATTATCTTTACCCATTCCTAATGACAAGTGCCATTTTAAACGTGTTTCTTTCCATTGTTCGTACCATTCTTTTTGAGTGCCAGGACGTACAAAAAATTGCATTTCCATTTGTTCAAATTCACGCATACGGAAAATAAATTGACGAGCAACTATTTCATTTCTGAAGGCTTTTCCTGTTTGTGCAATACCAAAAGGAATTTTCATTCTTCCCGTTTTTTGCACATTTGAAAAGTTTACAAAAATACCTTGTGCCGTTTCAGGGCGTAAATATAAATCCATCGCCGTATCGGCTGAAGCTCCCAATTTAGTTCCAAACATTAAGTTAAATTGCTTAACGTCTGTCCAGTTTTTGGATCCAGAAAGTGGACAACCAATACCTAATTCTTCAATCAATAATTTTACATCTGCTAAATCTTCTTTTTCTAAAGATTTACCCATACGTTGTAAAATTGCATCTCCTTTTTCTTTATAACCAACAACTCTTGGGTTGGTTGCCAAAAATTGTTCTTTATCAAAAGAGCCGCCAAAGCGTTTTGCTGCTTTTGCAACTTCTTTTTCAATTTTAGTATCTAGTTTTCCAACATAGTCTTCAATTAAAACATCGGCTCTATATCTTTTTTTAGAATCTTTATTATCTATTAATGGGTCGTTAAATGCATCAATGTGACCTGAAGCTTTCCACGTTGTTGGATGCATAAAAATTGCAGCATCTAATCCAACAATGTTTTCATGCATTTGCACCATTGCTTTCCACCAGTATTCTCTAATGTTTTTCTTTAATTCAACACCATTTTGTGCATAGTCATACACTGCACTTAAGCCATCATAAATTTCACTAGATTGAAATACGTAACCGT
>NZ_WTAR01000012.1 GCF_013139515.1 Lutibacter sp. | reverse complement strand
TAAAAATCACCAACTCTAAACAACAACATTGCATCAGGATATTTCACCTTAATGGCATTGTATTGTTTCATTAAAGGAGTGACTTTCTTGGTTTTCGCTGCCAATTTTTAAGAATTTAGATTAGTTTTGCGAAGTTAATTATTCCGTTTTAAAGATAAACGAATTTATGAGAAAATTAAAAAACAGTGAATTAGGAAGATTGAATGTTGAGGAGTTTAAAAAAACTGATAAAATTCCGTTAATTGTAGTGCTTGATAATATTAGAAGTTTAAATAATATTGGCTCTGTTTTTAGAACTAGCGACGCATTTTTAATTGAAAAAATTTATTTGTGTGGAATTACTGCAAAACCACCACATAAAGAAATTCATAAAACTGCGTTGGGAGCTACAGAATCTGTTGCATGGGAATATGTTGAGAACACGCTTGAATTGATTCAAAAACTGCAAAAAGAGAGTGTGCTAGTTGCATCTATAGAACAAGCTGAAGAAAGTACGATGCTTCAAGATTTTACTATTAAATCAAATCAAAAATATGCAGTAGTTCTTGGGAATGAAGTTAAGGGCGTACAACAAGATGTGGTTTCAACTTCAAATTATTGTGTTGAAATTCCACAATTTGGCACAAAACATTCGTTGAATATTTCAGTTAGTGCTGGTGTTGTACTTTGGGATTTGTTTAAGAAATTTAAGTATTAAAAATCACTTTTTTTAATTACTTGTTCCCATATTTTTTCTCCATCTGCATCAAAAATTGTTATAGTTGCTTGCCTATTTTTCCAATCTCCAGAAAATTCGATAGTAGAAAAATTATGTTGTGTTACCATGGTATTTTCAACTCTTAAACTATTTTTTTCTTTCCTATCTTTATTACCAACACCCGATGTAAATGGTGAAACCGTTAAATCGTAAATAGCGACTTTATTGTTATCTTTTAACAAACTCATTTCAGTATGATGCCTGTCACCTGTTAAAAATATAACACCTTTAATTTGTTGATTTTGAATGAAATTTAAAATATCTAAACGTTCTTTATCAAAACCATTATTTATATAATTTTCATGGCTTTTTGAAGTATTTAAAACTTGACCACCAATAACAACAAACTTAAAATTGGCATTGCTACTTGCTAATGCATTTTTTAACCAACTTAATTGTTCCTTTCCTAAAATTGTTTTATTATCACTTTTTAATCTATCTGAATTTCTATGATAGCGGTTATCTAACAAAAAGAAATCGGCATCATTCCAGCTAAAAAACGAGATTGCACCTTTAATATTTCCAATACCAACCGAAGGATTTCCCCAAAAGTTTTCGAAAAACTCAAGCGACATGTTTTTATTCCAAAAGCTTCCATCAGAGTTATCAGCCCCAAAATCATGGTCGTCTAAAATTGCATAATTTGAAGTTGAAGCAAGTAAAGCTTGTAATTCTGGTAACGACCTATCTTTCGTATATCTATAATTGAAACCAGTTCTACTATTCCATTCATCTTGTCTTAAATACAAATTATCACCGCCCCAAAGCATAAAATCGGGTTGTTTTTTTCTTATACTTTCAAAAATTTGGTAATTACTTCCGTAAGGTGTTCCGGGTCTATCAAACTCAGAATCGTTTATATAAGTACAACTTCCGAAGGCAAATTTAAAGTTTGGTGCATCTTTTCTCCATCTCCATAATTCTTGAGTTTTGAATGTTAAATCATAATCAAAAGCAATTTTTTTATTATTAATAGATAATTCGTAATTATATGATGTTCCAGGTTTTACTTCATCTAAAATAAACTTAGCAACATAAGAATCTTCTTTTTTAGTTTTTATTGTATTAGACCAATGAACATTTTTAGTGTCGGATTTTGGCCAATATTTAAATTTTACTTCAGCATTTTTTGTTGTTTGAACCCAGAGTAATACCTCCTGCTTTTCAGCGTAACCAACCATTGGACCAGATTGTAACAATGTTTTTTGTGCAAATGTGATAGAAAAGCTAAATATAAATAAAATGGAAGTTAATTTTTTCATGAGATGAAAGGCTGAATTAAGAATAAAAGTGAATCATTTTTTTGAAAGTATATAACACCAATGTTGTTTTTTGAATACTAGAAACCAAGCATTATTTTTGCGATAAAAAAGAATAAGAAAATCCCAAAAATATCATTACTTGTTGTTATAAATGGACCCGTTGCAATTGCTGGGTCAATACCTCTTTTGTCTAAAATAATTGGCACAAATGTTCCTACTAATGAAGCTACTATTATTACAATTAACATTGAAATTGCTACTGTAAAACTAAATTGAGGATTCATATTTGTAATTAAACCAAAAAGCATGACTAATATGCCTAATACAATACCGCTTATTAAACTTAAACTTACTTCTTTTAAAAGTCTGCTAAACAAACTTCCTTTGATAATATCATTTGCTAAACCTTGAACTACAATTGCTGATGATTGTACACCAACATTACCTGCCATTGCAGCAATTAAAGGTGTAAAAAAGAAAAGACGTTTATATTCTGGGTTTACCATAAACTCTTCATAACCTTCCATAATAAATACACTTCCTAAACCCCCAAATAAACCTAACACTAACCAAGGAAGACGTGCTCTAGTCAATTCCAAAATTGTATCATCGGCTTCAACATCTTCAACAATACCTGCAGCTAATTGATAATCTTTTTCAGCTTCTTCTTTTATTACATCAACAATATCATCAATGGTAATTCTACCAACTAAACGACCTAATTCATCAACAACCGGAATTGCTTCTAAATCGTACTTTTGCATAATTTTTGCAACCTCCTCGGCTTCTTCGTTTACATTAACTGAATCTACTTTTTTTATAAAAATATCTTTAATTGGAGACCTTGTTGAGGTTGTTAGTAAATCTTTTAGCGAAAGACGACCTCTTAAAATATCATTATCATCAACTACATAAATGGAGTGTACACGTGTAACTTCTTCGGCTTGCGCACGCATTTCTTTAACGCAAGTAAGCACATTCCAGTTTTCGTTAACTTTCACCAATTCTTTTGCCATTAAACCACCGGCAGTATCTTCATCATAACGTAAAAGTTCTACAATTTCTTTTGCGTGTTCTACATCTTCAATGTGTGAAATTACTTCCTCTTTTTGTTCTTCAGGAAGTTCACCAATAATATCAGCAGCATCATCGGTATCTAACTCATCAATCTCTCCTGCAATTTCTTTTGACGAAAGCTTTCTTAATATTTTTTCACGAGTATCTTCATCTAATTCTGCAATTACATCTGAAGTTTTATCACTATCTAATAATTTTATTAAATAAGTTGCTTCATAAGAATTTAATTCCTCTACAATTTCAGCAACATCAGCATAATGTACTTCTTTTAATAAATTTAAAAGAGCATCATTTTTTTGTTCAGCAATTAATTGTTGAATTTCTAGAATATATTCTTTTGTAATTTCAAACGGCATCTTTTTCTATTTTAGAAGTAAGACTAATGAATTCTTGAACAGATAACTGCTCAGGACGTTTAGCAAAGATAACATCTTCTCTTAAACTATCAGATAAATTCAATGTTTTTAAACTGTTACGAAGTGTTTTTCGGCGTTGTTGAAAAGCTGTTTTTACAACTCTATAAAATAATTTTTCATCTACAGGTAACGTGTAATTTTCTTTTCTAGTAAGCCTGATTACTCCTGAATCTACTTTTGGAGGCGGGTTAAATACGGTTGGCGGAACGGTAAATAAATATTCAACATCGTAAAATGCTTGTGTAAGAACCGACATAATTCCATATACTTTACTTCCTTCTTTTTCAGCAATTCGTTTTGCAACTTCTTTTTGAAACATTCCTGAAAATTCAGGAATTTGATGACGATTTTCTAAGGCTTTAAATACAATTTGTGTTGAAATATTATAAGGAAAATTACCAATAATTGCCACTTGTTCATCTCCAAAAAACTCAGTTAAATCAATTTTTAAAAAATCTTTTGAAATAATTCTACTGGCTAAATTTAAATAATGTGCTTTTAAATATTCAACAGAGTCTGTATCAATTTCAATAACATGTGTTGTGTACTTTTTTTTGAGTAAGTATTTTGTTAAAACACCCATTCCTGGTCCAATTTCTAATACATTTTTGTAACCATTTCCAGTTAAACTATCTGCAATTTGTTCTGCTATAAGTTCATCCTTTAAAAAATGTTGCCCAAGGTGTTTTTTTGCTCTTACACTCATAAATTAATTTTTTAAGCTCATGCTAAATTGTTCACTAATTACTTTTAATTCTGTTCTAAAAGCTACTATTTTATCTTTAAATAAAGATATAGCTTCTTCACGTAATTTTGGAGCATCTTCGTTGTAATATGCGTGTAAGGTTTCTAAACTGTCAGTTGTGTATTGGACAGAATAGGTAACACCACCCATTTCTTCATTTATTAAAACCTGACTCATTTTAGCACTAATAAACTTGCCTGTTTCAAGCATATTTGGGATGTGCTTTTCTTTCATCCATTGTAACCATTCGGCTTTAATAGCTTCGTCAATATTTGTAGTAACGTTGTATATATACATATTTTTTTGGAGTGTTAATTTATTTCGTCGCCTCTTAGTTTTCTAAATTTTTTACGAGCATCAACCAAGTAAATACTTGATGGATATTCAAATATAATTTTTTGATAATACTCTTTGGCTTTTTCTGTGTTATTTAATTTGTTCAAATACAATTCAGCTAAATAATAATGTGCATCATCAGCTAAAATATCTTCTTTATTAATTTTTATAATTTGAAGATAATTGTTTTTGGCATTCTGAAAATTATTAATTTTTTCAAACAATTTAGCTTGTTTAAATAATGTTTCATCTTCAATAGAATGTCCTTTGTAATTTTTTAAAACTACTTCTAATGTATCAATTGCTTGTTTATTTTTATTTTGATATGCCAATAAATCTGCAATAGCATAGGTTTTTAAAGCTATTTTTAAACTGTCTTTTACAGCATTGTCTGTAATTAATAAATTTAAGTCTAAGGCATCGTTTGCAATTAATTGCGAAGTTGAATTTTTTAACACTTTTAATTGAGATTGTGCCCATTTAAAGTCTCCTTTAAAATAGGAAGTTTGTGCAATTTTAAATCGAGCAGTTTGTCCAATTGTGTGATTTTTTAAATCGTTTTGCACTTGTGTGTAATAAATGAGTGCGCTACTAAATTTATTTGTAAATACTAAAATATCAGCCAATTTGGTTTTTAAATGCCCTTTTTGAAATTGATTTATTGGAAATTTTAAAGCATTTTTTAAAACAGCAATTGCTGTTGTAGGTTCATTTTTTCTGAAAGCTAAAAATTCAGCATAAATAGCCTGAATTTGAATTGTTTTAGTGTTTTTTCCATAGGTGCTAAATAATTGTAAAA
>NZ_WTAR01000002.1 GCF_013139515.1 Lutibacter sp. | reverse complement strand
ATTTGTTTGAACTTTCTTTTCAAGTTTATGAAAAACGTAAGGTCCTTTTTTTAATGAACGTGCCATATATCAATTATTTTTTTCTACGTTCTATAATATATTTATTACTCGCCTTGGTCTTAGATCTTGTTTTGAATCCTTTTGCAGGTATTCCGTTTTTAGATCTTGGATGACCACCAGATGATTTACCTTCACCACCTCCCATTGGGTGATCTACAGGGTTCATAACAACTGGTCTTGTTCTAGGTCTTCTACCCAACCATCTAGATCTACCTGCTTTACCAGATACTAATAACTGATGGTCTGAATTAGATACTACACCTATAACTGCACTACAAGTAACAAGAATTAATCTTGTTTCACCTGATGGCAATTTAATAGTTGCGTATTTTCCATCTCTTGCCATTAATTGAGCAAACGAACCTGCACTACGAGCTAAAACAGCTCCCTGACCAGGATGTAACTCAATACAAGAAATTGTAGTTCCTAAAGGTATTTGGCTTAACAACATCATGTTACCAACGTCTGGAGTAGCTCCTTCACCTGAAATAACTTTTTGTCCAACCTTCAATCCATTTTGAGCTATAATATATCTCTTTTCACCATCAGCATATGCTAATAAAGCAATAAATGCTGTACGGTTTGGATCGTATTCTATAGATTTTACTGTAGCAGGAATAGCGTTTTTATCTCTTTTAAAATCGATAATACGGTATTTCTTTTTATGACCACCACCAATGTAGCGCATCGTCATTTTTCCACTATTGTTTCGACCTCCAGATCTTTTTTTCGAAGAAAGTAAACTTTTCTCCGGCTTATCAGTAGTTATGGTGTCGAACCCATTTACTACTCTAAAACGCTGACCTGGTGTTACTGGTTTTAATTTTCTAACTGACATTTTTTATTATATATTGCTATAAAAATCAATACTCTCTCCTTCTGCTAATTGAACTATTGCTTTTTTATAAGCTCCTTTCATTGCGTGTACCATTCCACTTTTAGCGAATTTAGTATTACGTTGAACTGGATAATTCATAGTCCTAACACTTTCAATTTCAACACCATAAGCTTTAGCTACAGCATTTTTAATTTCAAGTTTGTTAGCTTTTTTATTTACAACAAAAGCATAACGATTATATAATTCGCTATCATTTGTTGCTTTTTCCGTTATAATAGGTTTAACTAAAATATTCATCTCTTTGTACCTATTTGCTTAAATTAGACTCAATTCCTTCTAAAGAACTTTCTAGAAGAATTATTTTATTTACATTCAACAATTCGTAAGTGCTTAAACCTGTGTTGGTTGTGGTTTTAGAGCGTTTTAAATTGCGCGATGACAAATATACATTATTATTTGGTTCAGCAAACACAAATAAAGATTTTTTGTTTTCAACACCAAAAGCTTCTAAAACATCTGTAAAATATTTTGTCTTTGGAGACTCAAAATTAAAGTCTTCAACTACTACAATATTATTGTCTTTAGCTTGGATGCTTAAGGCTGATTTACGAGCTAATTTTTTTAAATTTTTATTTAATTTAAAAGAATGATCTTGTGGTCTAGGTCCGAAGATTCTTCCTCCACCTCTAAAAACACCAGATTTTATACTACCTGCACGTGCTGTACCAGTTCCTTTTTGCTTCTTAATCTTTCTAGTACTCCCAGAAATTTCAGCTCTTTCTTTTGATTTACTAGTACCTTGTCTTTTATTTGCCAAATATTGCTTTACATCTAAATATACTGCATGTTTATTTGGCTCAATTCCATATACAGTGTCAGAAAGTTCAACTTTCCTCCCCGTATCTTTTCCTTGTATGTCTAAAACTGCTACTTTCATTATTTCTGAATGATTACATAAGCGTTTTTATGACCAGGAACTGCTCCCTTAATCACAAGTATGTTCTTTTCAGGAACAACTTTTAAAACTCTTAAATTTTGAACTGTAACTTTATCTCCTCCCATTCTTCCTGCCATACGCATTCCTTTGAATACTCTAGCTGGATATGACGCTGCACCAATTGATCCTGGAGCTCTTAAACGGTTATGTTGACCGTGAGTAGCTTGACCTACACCGGCAAAACCGTGACGTTTAACAACACCTTGAAAACCTTTACCTTTTGAAGTTGCTGAAACATCAACAAATTCTCCTTCTTTAAAAAGTTCAACTGTTATTTGATCTCCTAATTTGTGCTCCTCATCAAAACTTTGAAATTCAACGACTTTTTTCTTGGCAGTAGTTCCGGCCTTTTTAAAGTGACCATCTAAAGCTTTATTAGAGCTTTTTGCCTTCTTGTCATCGAAACCAAGTTGAAGGGCTTTATACCCATCTACTTCTTCAGTTCTGACTTGGGTAACTACGCATGGACCTGCTTCGATTACTGTACAAGGAATGTTCTTCCCATTTTCGTCGAATAAGCTGGTCATTCCGATTTTTCTTCCTATTAACCCAGACATTTTAATTTAATTTAATTATTATTCTATTTTTATTTCAAAAAAACAGGGTTGAAAATACTTCAACCCTGAATGTATTTTTCCGTTTTTCCTTCGTCAATCGCTCCGGACATGTTATTGAAAGTTGCCTTTCAACATTAAAGTAATTAAACTTTAATTTCTACCTCAACTCCGCTTGGTAATTCTAACTTCATTAAAGCATCAATAGTTTTTGATGATGAACTATAAATGTCTAATAATCTTTTGTAAGAACTTAATTGGAATTGCTCTCTAGATTTTTTGTTTACGTGTGGTGAACGTAATACTGTAAAAATCTTTTTATGAGTTGGTAATGGAATTGGTCCGTTTACAACTGCTCCCGTATTTTTAACCGTTTTAACAATTTTTTCAGCAGATTTATCTACTAAATTGTAATCGTACGATTTTAATTTTATTCTAATTTTTTGACTCATCGTTTATAATTTAGAGATTAACCCTTTACTTTTTCTATTACTTCTTCAGCAATGTTATTAGGACATTGAGCATAGTGTGAAAACTCCATAGATGAAGTCGCTCTACCAGATGACAATGTTCTTAAAGTTGTAACATATCCAAACATTTCTGATAATGGAACAGTTGCTTTTACTATTTTAGCTCCAGCTCTATCATCCATTGCAGTCACTTGTCCTCTTCTACGATTTAAATCACCTACAATATCTCCCATATTTGCTTCAGGAGTTACCACATCAATTTTCATGATTGGCTCAAGAATTACAGCTTTTGCTGATTTTGCAGCAGCTTTATAACCCATTTTAGCAGCTAACTCAAAAGATAATTGATCTGAATCTACCGCGTGAAAAGAACCATCATATAATGTAATCTTCATGCTATCCATTTCAAATCCTGCTAAAGGACCATTCTTCATAGCTGTTTTGAATCCTTTTTCAATTGAAGGAATAAATTCTTTAGGTACATTACCACCTTTGATTTTATTTTCAAATATCAATCCTGTTTCACCTTCTGCTACTGGCTCCATAATAAATTTGATATCTGCAAATTTACCACGTCCACCTGATTGCTTTTTATAAACTTCACGGTGATCTGCTTTCGCTGTAATAGCCTCTTTGTATTCAACTTGAGGTTGACCTTCGTTTACTTCTACCTTAAATTCACGCTTTAAACGATCTACAATAATTTCTAAGTGTAATTCACCCATTCCTGAAATAATTGTTTGACCTGAAGCTTCATCAGTTTTTGCTGTAAATGTTGGATCTTCTTCAGATAATTTACCTAAAGCCAATCCTAATTTATCAACATCTGCTTTTGTTTTAGGTTCTACTGCAATACCGATTACTGGGTCAGGGAAATCCATAGATTCCAGTACAATTGGATGCTTTTCAGCACACATAGTATCTCCAGTTCTAATATCTTTAAAACCTACACCTGCACCAATATCTCCAGCTTCAATATAATCAATTGCATTTTGCTTATTAGAGTGCATTTGGTAAATTCTTGAAATACGTTCTTTTTTACCAGAACGCGTATTCAAAATGTATGAACCCGCATCTAAACGACCAGAATATGCTCTAAAAAATGCTAAACGGCCAACAAATGGGTCTGTAGCTATTTTGAATGCTAAAGCCGTAAAAGGCTCTTTTACATCTGGTTTACGAAGTTCTTCTTCATCTGTTTTTGGGTTTATTCCAATAACACCTTCTTTATCTGTAGGAGAAGGTAAATATCTACATACAGCATCTAATAAGAACTGTACTCCTTTATTTTTAAAGGCAGAACCACATACCATAGGGATAATAGACATATCCATTACAGCAGCACGAAGCGCAGCATGCACCTCATCTTCAGTAATAGAATCTTCATCTTCCATATATTTTTCTAAAAGATTTTCGTCATAAGCAGCAACTTCTTCAATTAGCTTACCACGTAATTCTTTTGCTTCTTCTTTTAAGTCATCTGGAATATCAACAACATCAAATGTTGCCCCCATTGTATGGTCATGGAATATAATTGCACGATTTTTAATTAAATCAACAACACCTTTAAAGTTCTCTTCATCACCAATATTAAGAACGATAGGCACTGCATTAGAACCTAACATTTCTCTAACTTGAGTACAAACGTTTAGAAAGTTTGATCCTTGACGGTCCATTTTATTAACGAAACCAATTCTTGGCACTTTATAGTTATCAGCTAATCTCCAGTTAGTTTCAGATTGTGGCTCTACACCATCCACTGCACTAAATAAGAAAACTAATCCGTCTAAAACTCTCAAAGAACGATTTACTTCTACTGTAAAGTCAACGTGACCTGGAGTATCAATAATATTAAAATGATAACCTTTTGCTTCAGCAGTTGGCTCTCCATTCTCTGTAGGGAATTTCCATTCACAAGTTGTAGCAGCAGAAGTAATTGTAATACCTCTTTCTTGCTCTTGCTCCATCCAGTCCATTGTTGCTGCACCATCATGTACCTCTCCAATTTTATGTGAAACCCCTGTATAATAAAGAATACGCTCTGTACATGTTGTTTTACCAGCATCAATATGAGCAGCAATTCCTATATTTCTTGTATATTTTAAATCTCTTGCCATTATCTATAATTAAAATCTAAGGTGAGAGAATGCTTTATTAGCATCAGCCATTTTATGAACATCCATTCTTTTCTTAACTGCAGCTCCTTCTTCTTTTGCCGCCGCCAATACTTCAGCAGCTAAACGCTGAGCCATTGATTTTTCGTTACGTTTTCTTGAATAAGAAATTAACCATTTAATAGCAATAGAAACCTTACGGTCTGGTCTAATTTGTGATGGTATTTGAAATGTTGCTCCACCAACTCTACGGCTACGAACCTCAACTTGTGGCATTACATTACTTAATGCATCTTTCCAAATTTCTAATGACGTTTTCTCTTCGTCTTGTTTTTTTTGTTCTACAATGTCTAATGCATCATAGAATACTTTAAAAGCTACAGATTTTTTACCATCCCACATTAAGTTATTCACAAAACGCGTTACCAATTGGTCGTTAAACTTTGGATCTGGTAAAAGTGCTCTTTTCTTCGCTGCTCTTTTTCTCATGTCTTTACATTAAAGTTTTTAAAATTACTTTTTAGGTGCTTTTGTACCATATTTAGAGCGACGTTGTGTTCTTCCATCAACACCTGCAGTATCTAATGCTCCACGAA
>NZ_WTAR01000119.1 GCF_013139515.1 Lutibacter sp. | reverse complement strand
ACATCAATAGATGTGCTATAGACTAAAAAACTCCAAGGGCCACCACAAGGTTTACTTCCGAAGGCAATAAAATCGCAATCTGAATTTTCATTACAAATTCCTTCAGCAATTAATTGTTCAATTTCTTCGTGTAAAACGTCTAATGCTTGTAATTCTTCTTCTTGAGAAGTTTCATTATTATTAGTGCAACCCAAAACGATTGCTAATAAAGCAATCGTTTTAAATGTATGTTTAAATAGTTTCATGAAATTTATTTTAGCTTGTATACTCAAGCACAAAAATTAAACCAACTAACAAAAAAAGAATAATTTAACAGTATTCTTCGTAAGCACCGGCTAAATTTGAAGCAATAACTTCAGCAGGTCTTCCTTCTATATGATGACGCTCTAACATGTGAACCAATGCACCATCTTTAAACAGTGCAATTGCTGGTGATGATGGAGGGAAAGGAATCATATTTTCACGTGCTTTAGCAGTTGCATCCGCATCAACTCCTGCAAAAACGGTTACTAAATTGGTTGGTGTTTTGTCATGTTGTAAAGAAACTACTGCTCCTGGTCGAGCTGTTCCAGCAGCACATCCGCAAACTGAATTTACAACAACTAATGTTGTACCTTCTTTGCTCAATGCTTTTTCAACTTCTTGTGCGGTATGTAATGATGTAAAACCTGCATTTTCTAATTCTTCTTGCATTGGTTTTACTAATTCTGGTGGATACATATTTTTTGATTTTTTTGTTAAAAGTAAATAAAGTGCAAATATAATGGTTTAAATACTAAAAGTTTATAATTATTTTAACAACTGTAACGAATATAACCTTAAGGTATACTAACTATTACATGTATCTTTGAAAACTTAAAAGTATTTATGGGGAATTTTATAAAATGGCTTGGTGCTGGATTGGGTTTTACACTTGGCGGACCAATTGGAAGTATTTTAGGATTTGCACTGGGAAGTGTTATTGGTGGATTTTCGAAAGCAGATATTGAAAGAGCCAAAGCATATGGAGAAACTAGTAGAACAAAACAATCGGGGGATTTTGAAATTAGTTTATTGCTATTATCATCTGTGGTTATTAAAGCTGATGGTAAAATTGACCAACGTGAATTATTGTATGTTAGAAATCATTTTAAAAACATGTACGGGGAGGAAAGAGCAAACAATGCCTTTAAATTATTTAAGAGTTTTATAAAAAGTAATGAAGTTTCTACACGACAAGTTTGTGGGCAAATTCGTCAAAATTTAACCCATGCATCTCGTTTGCAATTAATTCATTTTTTATTCGGAATTGCAAAAGCTGATGGAGCAGTGAATGAAGCTGAAGTAAATTCGATAAAAATAATTGCGGGTTATTTTTATATAAATCAACACGATTTTGAGTCTATAAAAGCAATGTTTTATGATAGTTCAGATAGTGCATACAAGATTCTTGAGATTGAAAAATCAGCTACCAATGATGAATTGAAAAAAGCGTATAGAAAAATGGTAAAAAAATACCACCCAGATAAATTACAACATCTTGGAGAAGAGCACGTAAAAGGCGCTGAAGAAAAGTTCAAGCAAGTTCAAAAAGCATACGAACAAATTCAAAACGAAAGAGGTTTGTAAGTTTTTTATACGTTGATATTCATTAAAAAACACAAAGAAATATGATAGACAACATAAAATCCAAAACCGAATTGGCAACTAATTATAAAGGGTTTTTAGTTGATTTAGTTATTTATATAGCTGTTATGTTTTTGGTGAGAGAGCTGTATTTTCCAAAAGTAAGTTTTATAGTAAATGGGCTTTTTTGGTCATTAACAACCTTAGCAGTTGCAAGTTGGAGAATGAAGGTGAGAGGAGTTTCATGGAAAGATTTAGGGCTGAAAAACCCCAAAAATTTATGGAAATCTTTAGGGGTTTCAGTGGTTATTTTTGTATCAATAATGATTTCAATAATCATTTTTGAACTGGTAAAAGACAATTTAAACCTCACTGTTTCTTCAGGTAATTCATCTGAAAGTGCGGTTTCTAAGTTTGGAGACTTAAAAGGAAATTGGTTGCTTTTTTTCTCAATAATCCCAATGGTTTTGCTCGAATCTTTTTTAGAGGAATTGTTAGATAGAGGATTTTTAATGAATTGGCTGGAGAAGCTTTTTTCAGCAACGTCTTTTGCAACAGTTATTGCTGTTTTATTACAAGCATTAATTTTTGGGTTTAGACACTCAAATGATTTGTCAGAAAGATCAATAACTGTTGGAATTATTGGTTTGATTATGGGAATAGCGTACGTAAAGTTTGGAAGAAATCTATGGCCATTAATTATTGCACACTGTATATTAAACGGTATGTCTATGGTTGAAAGAGTATTGTAATAAAATATTTAGTAACTGTACAGCACTTTTGTTTATTTCAAATAATCAATAACATTTTGTGGGCCTTTTAAAACGGTTTTTACTATTTGCAATGTACCGTCTCTTTTAGAAATTGTATGCCATTTTATAAGTGATAACTGCATATTTTCAATTTCAATTCCTGTAATAGATCTTGGGTGAACACAACTTCCATCGTTAAAATAAGGCAATTCATTTGGGTTTGGAAAACGTGGTCTGTGTGTGTGCCCAGCAATAATCATTTGATTGTTGTTGGCTAAAATCCATTTTTTTAATCGGCGTTCAAGTTTAATTAATTCTTTAAAATTTTTAGCTGGACTTGTTGGGTCTTTTATACCAACTATTTGAAGTGGTTTCCAAAGAAACCGAACTAAAAACCTACCCCATTTCCATAAAATATAATTGTAAAAATCGGCCTGATGACCGTGAATTAGTAGAATGTTTTTACTAAAGCCTTTAACTTCTAAAATAATACTTTCATCATATGTTAAACCATTTAATAGCTCTTTTGTTGTTGAAGTAATTTCATCAAAATAAGAGCCTAGAAGTTTGGCTGC
>NZ_WTAR01000023.1 GCF_013139515.1 Lutibacter sp. | reverse complement strand
TGGATACTAAAGAAATATTAAAAAAAGTTCGAAAAATAGAGATTAAGACACGTCGTTTGTCTGATCATATTTTCTCTGGCGAATATCATAGTTCGTTTAAAGGACGCGGTATGACTTTTTCTGAAGTGCGCCAATACCAATATGGTGATGATGTAAGAGCAATTGATTGGAATGTTACCGCACGTTATAACGAGCCTTATGTAAAAGTATTTGAAGAAGAACGTGAGTTAACAATGATGTTGCTAGTTGATGTGAGTGGTTCAGAATTTTTTGGAACAACACAACAATTTAAAAGAGATACAATTACTGAAATTGCTGCAACTTTAGCATTTTCGGCAACTCAAAATAATGACAAAGTAGGATTGCTATTATTTTCTGATGATGTTGAGCTATTTATTCCTCCAAAAAAAGGAAAAAGTCATGTGTTACGAATTATTAGAGAATTAATAGAGTTTCAGCCTAAAAGTACAAAAACAAATATTTCTGAAGCGTTGAAATTTTTATCTGGAGTAATGAAAAAGAAAGCAATTGTTTTTATGCTATCTGATTTTATGGATGAGAACTATGAGCAAACGTTAAAAATTGCTGGAAAAAAACACGATATAACAGGAATTAGAGTATTTGATAAGCACGAAGTTTCAATTCCAAATTTAGGAATGGTTCCAATGCAAGATGCAGAAACTGGGAAGACAATATTGGTAAATACAGCGTCAAAAAGAGTAAGAAATGATTACCAAGCACATTATTTAAAAACGGTTGATTATTTTGAAAAATCATTTAGTCATAGCGGTTCGGGAGCAATTAGTTCTCGAATTGATGAAAGTTATGTGAAAAAATTATTAGGTTATTTTAAACACAAAGGAGCAAGATAGATGATGATTTTGAATCCCCTGAAGAATCTAAAAATGAGGAAAAAGTTAATTTATATAGTATGTTTAATTGGTTTTATTGGGTTTGCTCAAGAAAACCCTGTTTCAATTGAAATAGACACAACTACTATTAAAATTGGAGAACAAATTCAATTTAAAATTGGTGTTAATGAAACAAATAATGTTGTTTTCCAAAAGTTAGCACTTGATAGTTTAGGGAAAATTGAAGTTGTTGAATCGTTGCCAATTGATACGCTAAAAAATAGATTAGAAAAAAAATACCTTTTAACAAGTTTTGATAGTGGTCAATATGTACTTCCAAAACAATTAGTACTCATAAATAACAAACAATTTTATACAGACTCGCTTTTAGTGAATGTTGCAACGGTAAAAGTTGATACGTTAAAACAAAAAATGTTCCCAATTAAATCAATTAAGAAGGAGCCAAAAACTTTTGACGATTATAAACATTTACTGTGGTGGATCATTCCAATTTTAGTTTTACTGGCAGTAGTTTTATATGTTATATTTAGAAAAAAAGAAAAGAAAGTTGTACCTAAAGTTTATGTTGCTCCAATTAAAGAAGCGCTTCAACGTTTAAAGGAATTAGACGAAAAACAATTGGTTCAACAAAATAAAATTAAAATTTATTATTCTGAATTAACAGATATTGTTAGAACATATATTGAAAAAGATATTAAAATTCCAGCATTAGAATCAACCACAAATGAGTTAATAGAAACTATTCGTGATTTTAATGAATCTAGTAATTTGGGAATATCTAAAGAAACTATTCAGCAATTAAAAGAAGTATTGCAAAGTGCTGATTTGGTGAAATTTGCGAAATCTAAACCAATTATTGAAGAAATTAAAAACGATAGAACAATTGTTGAAGAAATTTTAAACAATACACAAAATGCAGTTCACCTTAACGATGCTGTAGAAGTTAGTGATGTAATAAATGAAGATGTTTTTGTTGAACAAGAACCTCAAAAAAAGAAAAATAACTTCGTAAAATATATTTTAATTTTTATAGCTGTATTTGTTGTTGGTATTGGCGTAGCAGGTTATTTTGGATATAGTTATGTGAAAGATAAGTTTATTGGGAACACTACTTCTGAAATGTTAGAAAAACAATGGTACACTTCAACTTATGGTTACCCGTCAGTTAGTATTGAAACGCCTGAAATATTACAAGTCCAAGCTGTTGAAATTCCTGAGAATTTAAAAACAATAATTGAAGATGTAACTACGTATAATTATGGAAGTTTAATTAGCAATTTTTACGTTGAGGTTACTACTACAAGTTTTGTAAATGAATTAGAGAATTTTGATTTTGACAAGGCAATTGAAATTTCATTGCAACAAATGGCTCAAAAAGTTGGTGTGAATTTTACAAATTTACATCAAGAAATTAGAGTTAATAATGGTATTGAAGGTAGAATAGTTAATGCAGATTATGAGTTAATGAACAAAACAACTCAGCAGTTAAACAGTAACAAATTTACCTTGTTGTTATTTGCTGACACAAAAAATGTTCGTCAAATAATTATTACCCAATTAGCTTCAGATGAAAAAGCTGAAGAAGTAAAAGAACGTATTTTAAATTCAGTTTCATTAAACCCGTAAATTATGTTTCAGAATTTTGAATTTTTAAATCCGCAGTTTTTATGGTTATTGGTTTTAATCCCAATGCTAGCAGTTTGGTATTTTATCATACGAAAAAAAGACAGTGCTACACTAACAATTGCAAGCACAAAAGGATTTGAAGTAAAACCATCAATACTATCAAAATTAAAACCTTTGTTATATGTATTAAGGTTGTTGGCTTTAGCATTGTTAATTGTTGCTTTGGCACGCCCAAGAAATGTTGAAGTTAGTAAACGAACCAAAACAAATAAAGGAATTGATATTGTAATGGCAATTGATGTTTCGGCAAGTATGTTGGCACGTGATTTAAAACCAAACCGTTTAGAAGCGTTAAAATTAGTGGCAAATGATTTTGTAAATCAACGACCAAATGATAGAATTGGAATTGTAGTGTATGCAGGAGAAAGTTTTACTAAAACACCAATTACAAGCGATAAAAGAATTATAAGAAATACCATTTCTGAAATAAAATGGGGAGAATTAGATGGCGGTACGGCTATTGGCATGGGATTAGGCTCAGCAGTAAACCGTTTAAAAGAAAGTAAAGCAAAAAGCAAGGTTATTATTTTATTAACTGATGGAGTAAACAATACAGGTTTTGTTGATCCAAAAACCGCAACAGAATTGGCAGTTGGTTTAGGAATAAAAGTATATACTATTGGCTTGGGAACAAACGGAACAGCATCATTTCCATATGCAAAAGACCCAAGAACAGGCAAGTTGCTTTTTAGAAGTTCACCTGTTGAAATTGATGAAGATTTATTGCGTTATATAGCTACTGAAACTGAAGGTAAATATTTTAGAGCTACTGATAATACAAAACTAAAAGCAATTTATAACGAAATTAATAAACTTGAAAAAACAGAAATAGAAGAGTTTAAATACTATAATTATCAAGAAAAATACAGACTATTAGTATTAATAGCTATGTTATTTATTTTAATTGAAATAGTTTTAAAACACACTGTTTTTAAGAGTTTTATATAGTAATAGAATTTAAATATTAGTATTTAGAAATAAGCAAATGTACCAAATAGAAGAACCAACATATTTTATATACCTAGCAATTATTCCAGCAATATTTGTGCTATTTTTATTGGTGCTTTGGTGGAAAAAAAGGACTCAAAAACAATTTACAGATACTAATTTAATTCAAAAATTAAGCCCTTCAACATCTACATTTAAATCGTTTTTAAAAATCACAATGATTTGTTTAGGGTTAGGTTTGTTAGTAATATCATTAACAAATCCTAAAATGGGAACTAAATTAGAAACCATAAAAAGAGAAGGTGTAGATATTGTTTTTGCTTTAGATGTTTCAAAAAGCATGTTGGCTGAAGATATTGCTCCAAGCAGGTTAGATAAAGCCAAACAAATTATCACTAAAATTATTGATAAGCTAGGAAGTGACAGAGTAGGAATTATTATTTATGCTGGAAATTCATACCCGTTATTACCAATTACAACAGATCACGCTGCGGCAAAAATGTTTCTTCAAAATGCCAATCCAAATATGGTTTCAAGTCAAGGAACAGCAATTAATGAAGCCATTGAAAAAGCAATTACGTATTATGATAATGAAGAGCAAACTAATAGGTTTTTATTTATAGTTTCAGACGGTGAAGACCATGAAGAAAACACGGTAACATTAGCAAAAGAAGCTCAAAAAGAAGGAATTAAAATATATACAGTTGGAGTTGGTACAAAAGAAGGTGGTCCAATACCAATGCGGACTATTGGAGGAGCTATAAGTTATAAAAAAGATTCAAAAGGTGAAGTTGTTATCACTAAAATGAAAGAGGAAGTTTTACGAGAAATAGCTTACGAAGGAAAAGGAAAATACATAAACGGTAATAAAACACAGGAAACTATAAATAGTATTGAAGCTATTTTATTGAAAGCTGAAAAAAGTGAGTTTGAATCAAAACAATTTTCAGATTATAAAGACCAATTTCAATGGTTTATAGGTTTTGGGTTGTTATTTTTAATTATTGATGTATTATTGCTTGAAAAGAAAACAACTTGGGTCCAAAAATTAAATTTATTTAATCAATCTGAACCAAAAAATAATAAGTAACAAATGAAAAATACAATTGTCATATTATTTTTATGTTTTTCAACATTGGTTTTTTCTCAACAAAAAAAGCCAAAAGAATTGGAACGTGAGGCTAGAGAAAATATAAGAGAAGGGAATAAATTATACAATCAATTAAAATTTAAAGAAGCTGAAATAGCTTATAAAAAAGGATTGTCTAAAAACCCAAATTACCCAACGGCAACCTATAATTTAGGAAATGCAATTTATCAACAAGATAGAAATAAAGAAGCTGTAAGTCAGTTTGAATTGGTTGAAAAAACGTTTACAGAAAAAATGAGTAAAGCTGAAGCTTATCATAATATGGGAAATTCATTTATGAAAGAAAAGCAATATGAAAAAGCAGTTGAAGCTTTTAAAAATTCGATGAGAAATAATTCAAAGGATGAAGAAACTCGTTATAATTTGGCAATGTCGCAAGAATTATTAAAAAAACAACAACAAGAAAATAAGGACGATAAAAAGGACGATAAAGAGAATAAGGACGACAAGAATAAAGATCAAAAAGATAAAGAAGGAGGCGATAAAGAAAAGAAGGACAGCGAAAATAAAGACAAAGAAAAGGATAAAGGAAAAGACAAGGAAGATGATAAAGGAGATCAAAAAAAGAATGAGGATAAAAAGAAAGATCAAAAACCAAGACCTAATCAATTATCTCCTGAGCAAATAAAACAATTGTTGGAAGCTATGAACAATGAAGAAAATAAAACGCAGAAAAAGTTAAATGCAGAAAAAGCGAAAGGCAAACAAATTAAACAAGAAAAAGACTGGTAAAATGAAAATGTTTAAGTTTTACATACTAACCATTTTAATGCTTACAACGCATGTTGTTTTTTCTCAGGTTGAGTTTAAAACAGTTGTGAGTAAAAATAAATTAGGAGTAAATCAACGCTTTAGAATTGAATTTACGGTAAACAAACAAGGCGCAGATAATTTTAAACCACCATCTTTTGCAAACTTTAAAATTGTTGGCGGTCCAAGTTCTTCCGTAAATCAATCTTGGATAAACGGAAAAGCAAGTTACACGCAAGCATATATTTATATTATTCAGCCTAAAAAAATAGGTGAATTTACGTTAGCACCTGCAACTATTGAATATAATGATAAAATTATTAAATCTAACCCAGTTAAAATTACAGTTACAAAAAAAGTAGAAGTTCCTAAAGACCCAAATAATCCTGAATATGTAGCGCAACAAAGCATTCATTTGGTTGCTGAAGTTTCTAATTTAAAACCTTATGTTGGTGAAGGAATTTACGTAGTTTACAAGTTGTATGTAAGTGAAAATATTAATTTGTATGGTTCTCAGGTAACTGAAACACCTCAGTATAAAGGGTTTTGGAATCAAGATATTAATGTAAAACAAGTAAATTTTAAAAACGGAACTTACAATGGCGAAAATTACAGATATGTAATTCTTAAAAAGGCGGTGTTAATTCCTCAACGTTCTGGAAATTTAGTAATTGAGCCAATTGAAATGGATTTTTCAGTTGGAATCCCTACAGGAAGAGGTGATTTTTTTGGTAATATGATTACTAGAAATATTAGTTATTCTACGAAGTCTGCGTTAAAAAAAGTGAAGGTTAAAGCGTTACCAGAAGCTGGAAAACCAATTGATTTTTCGGGTGCTGTTGGTGAATTTGATTTTAAAGTTGTTGCAAATAAAAATGTATTAAAAGCGAATGAAGCTGCTCAAATTACTGTTGAAGTTTCTGGGAAAGGAAATTTAAAATTATTTGAAATTCCAAAAATAACTACACCAGCCGAGTTAGAAGTTTATACTCCAGAACATAATGAAAAAGTTGTAACAGGGTTAAATGGTTTAAGAGGAAGCATTTCAGACGCATACACGGTAGTTCCTCAATTTAAAGGAAAATATAAAATACCCGAAATTACTTTTTCGTATTTCAGCACCAAAGAAAAAAAATACAATACAATTAAAGTTGATGCTATTATTGTTGATGTTACGGAAGGAAAAGAACTGCCGTCAGCAAATAACAATAACACTTTAACTGAAAAAAAATATGTAGTTGCGAACGATAATAATTTCAGATTTATAGCTTTAAACACAACATTTAAATCAGTAATTGATACTGAATTTTTAAATACTACATTGTTTTACTTGTTATTACTACTACCATTTTTAGCGATCCCTATTGGAATTATAATTGGAAATAAACGCGCTAAAAGAGCAGGTGATGTATTTGGTAATAAAATAAGAAAGGCCGATAAATTAGCTCGTAAATATTTATCTGCAGCCAAAAAACAACTTGGAAATCAAGAGGCTTTTTATATTGCTTTAGAAAAAGCATTGCATAACTTTTTAAAAGCCAAACTTCATATTGAAACGTCAGATATTTCAAAAGAAAAAATTTCAGAAATATTAAAAAATAAAAGTGTAGAGGTTAAAACAATTAATGAGTTTATAGAAGTTTTAAATGATTGCGATTTTGCACGTTACACACCAACCACAAATGTAATGATGAAGCAAGAATTTGAAAAAGCTAAAAGTGTAATCGCCAAAATAGATAAGTACTTGTAATATGAAAAAAATATTTTTTAGCATAGCACTTTTATTTAGTTTGTTAGTCACTTCTCAAACGGCAGATGATTTGTTTTCAAAGGCTAATAATTTGTATCAAAACGGAAAATATTCTGAAGCTATAGAATCGTATTCAGCGATAGAAAAGCAAGAATTAGTATCGGATGATTTATATTTTAACTTAGGAAATTGTTATTATAAACTAAATAAAGTTGCACCAGCTATATATTATTATGAAAAGGCATTAAAAGAGAATCCGGCACATGAAGACGCCTCAATTAATATAGCTTTTGCAAAGCGGATGACTATTGATGTAATTGAAGATTTACCAAAAACTTTTTTACAACGTTTTTCTGCAAGTGTAATTCAACAATTACCGTTTGACACATGGGCTATTTTAGGTGTTTTAGCATCGTTTTTAGCGTCGCTATTATTTTTATTATATCATTTTTCATATTCATCTAGAAAGAAATTATTTTATTTTAACACCTCTATATTTGCTGTGTTTGTTTTAATAATTAGCTTGCTTTTTGCATTTCAGAATTATAAAACGGTACAGAAAGACAGAACAGCTATTATTTTTGTTGACAAAGTTGAAATTAAAAACGCACCATCAACCAGTAGCGAAGCCATTTTTGAACTACACGAAGGCACTAAAGTTGTTATTTTAGATGAATTGGATCACTGGAAAAAAATTAAAATAGCCGATGGTAAAATTGGTTGGATTTATGCAGATGATTTAAAAGAAATTTAATTAGAAAATAATTCAGTTATTTTTTCTTCCAATGCTGTTCCATGAATATTTACTGCTATAATTTTACCTGTAGCATCAATTAAAAAATTAGTAGGTAAGGCTGTAATTCCATATTCAATAGAAATTGGAGTTTTAAAACCTTCAACAGTTGAAACTTCAGGCCAAATACGTTTATCTTTTTCAATAGCTTTTATCCAATTTTTTCGTTTTGAATCTAACGAAATTCCGTAAATTTCAAATCCTTTTTCGTGGTATGTACTATATAACTCATTTAAAAGCACACTTTCAGTTCTACAAGGCGGACACCAACTTGCCCAAAAATCGATTAACGTGTAGTTTCCCTTGCTATTATTTAATGAAATTACTTCATTTAAATTATTAGGCATTTCAATAGTAGCAATAACACTTCCAACACTTGTTTTTTGAAGTAAATGCAATTTGTTTTTTAGCTTTTGAGTAATTTCAGATGTTGGATGTGCTTCTTCAAAACTTAAAACTAATTGGTTTAAAAAAGGTAAATTTTCATTGCCAACCCATCGTGTTGAGGTGTAATAAATAGCAATTGAAGTATTCATACTATCTTTTACAAAATTAATTAACTCATTTAAATGAATCTTATAATTTTCAACTTCTAGCTCTCTTAAATCAGCAATTTTAGTTTTAGAAACACCTTCTTTTTTTAACTGTTTAATATCTTTCCTAACAGATTTCACCAATCTATTTAATGAAAAAACCCTATAGGTTTCGTACTTATTAAGTAAATCTGTATCGCTTGATCCTTCAATAATTATATTGTTAGTAGTAGTTCCTTTAATATTAATATTTTGACCTTTATCAATTGCAAGAGTTATTTTTTTTGAATCTAAATGAAGGTTGTAAATAGCAGGAGGTAATAAATAAACCGAATTAAATTCACCTTTTGTATTCACTTTTAAAGTATCAACAATAGTGGTGGATTTTTGTTGTAAATCATCAATTTTTGAGAGTATTAAATAGCTGTTATTTAGTCCAGTTATTTTTCCTGAAATACTAAATGATTGTTGCTTTTTGGGAGTGCAACTAGCAAAAAGTACGATAGAAATTATAAAAATAAAGCGAAAAGGATATTGCATAAAAATATTTTTATGTTTTGACGTTGAATGTTACTAAAACTAACAAAAAAAGAAAGTATTAAAGCTTACTCGTTTATTATTTTTTCGGTTTCTTCTTCAACAACTTTTAAAAAGTTTGGGAACAATGTAGGAGCTAAATTTTTTACAGGTTCATATAAAATTGCATTTGCTTTTTGTTCATTTGAAATAAAAGGAATTGTATTGTTAAGTTTTGTAAAAACCAATAAAATAATACTTAAAATAAGTCCAACTTTAAGAACTCCAAAAATGCCGCCAAATAATTTATTTAGTAAACCTAACGAAGCAAAATCGGCTATTTTTGTTAGCATTTTACCTAATAATCCAATAACTAAAACTATAATAGCAAAAGTAATAGCAAAAGAAATAATTGTGATATAACGTTCTTCCCAAGTTACATGTTCTGCTAATAAATTTCCTACAAAATAAGAGAAGTGAATAGCACCATAAATACCTGCAATTAAAGCAACTAAAGATGCAACTTCAACAAATAACCCTTTTAGTAAACCTCTAACAAATCCAAAAGTTAAAAATGCAGCAATTATAATATCAAAAGTATTCATATAATAGTTTTTGTAAATATACATCAATCGATTTGTATATTTGCACACTAACTAGAAATTTGAAATGTCAAGAGATCAAAAATTAAAAGAAGATTACGAGCAATTACTCGAAATTTTAGCAACGAAGTTTGGAGATGGAGAACAACTTAATTTAGATGCTATTATTTATTTAATTGGAGTTCAGGAATTAGGAAAAGGAAGCATTGAATATAAAAAAGACGATAAAGTGAACTTAATGCACATTGCAATTTGTAGATTATTGGAGCCTTTTGGATATTATGAATTTGATTTTTTTGATGAAGAAGGCTGGCCTCATTATAAGACAATAGAAGAGCTACCGGCATTAAAATCGGGTGAGCAAACGGTGCTTATAAAAGAAGCTATTGTTTTGTACTTTAAAGAGAAAGAAGTAATTTAAGTTACAGCCAATTTTCGAATCATTATTGATAATAATTTAGGAAAAAAGCGTTTGGTAAAAACACCTAATTTTTCTTTAAAACCACCAATATAAACTTCTTGTTTTTCTTTTTTAACAGCTTTCAATAACAATTTAGCAAAAGTTTCACTTGTTAAACCGTTTTGGGTACTCGTATCCATTTTTTGTTGTGGTGTTCCATCACCAGTTAGTGCATTTACTGAAACATTAGTTTGTACAAAACCTGGGCAAGCTAAGGTTACTTTAATGTTGTTTTGGTAAACTTCTGCTCGTAAACTATCAAAAAAGCCGTGTAGCGCATGTTTTGATGCTGAATAAGAAGAACGAAGTGGCGTTCCAATTTTGCCAACAATACTTGTAGTTACTACAAAATGCCCACTATTTTTATCAATAAAATGAGGTAATAACGCTTTTGTTAAAGCGATAGTTCCTAAGTAATTAATATCCATAATACGTTTATCAACTTCAATAGTTGTATTTTTTGCTAATGAACGTTGACTAATACCACCATTATTAAACAATACATCTATACCATCAAATAATTTTAAAGCTTCAAAAGTTTTAGCTTGTAAACTATTGTAATCTTCCAAATCAAGGGTTAGAATTTTTACGTTTGAAGAATTTTTACATTGGCTTTTAACTTTCTCAAGTTCAGTTTCATTTCTTGAAGAAAGAATTAATTTTGTGTTTTGTTTAGAAAGTTCAATAGCTAAAGATTTTCCAATTCCAGAGGAAGCGCCAGTAATCCAAATAATTTTATGAGTGAAATTCATAGTTAGTAGTTTAAAAAACTAAAAATAGTTACTTTTGGTGTGATTATTGAAAAAACCTTCAGAAAAAGAATATGTTTAAAAAACTTTTATTCGCAATTATTTTAATTTCCTACACGGTGCAAAGCCAAACCTACGTTAAAGGAACGTTAGATTCAGAACAAAATTACACTTGGGTTGTGTTGTACCAATTAAAAGGCGCAAAGTTATTGTACATTAAAAATGCAACTATTACAAATGGTGAATTTTCTATAAATTTCCCTGAAAATGCAGCAGCAGGAATGTATCGTTTATTGTACAATCAGCAAAATCAAGGCTTTGTTGATTTTATTTATAATAATGAAAACGTTGAATTAAAATTTGATCCTGAAAACCCTTTTGAAACCGTTGAATTTATGACTTCAGAAGAAAATAAATTATTTACCAGCTATTTATTAGAATCTGCAAATTGGCAACAAGAATTAGACGCGTATCAAATTTCATATTTTAATATGGAAGGAGAAGAGGAAACATCGCTTTTACAAAGTGAATATTCAAATCTACTAACTAAGTTTAACATATTTCAAACAGAATTTGAAAAAAAAGCAGAAGAGAAACTAGCACTTCATTTTATAAAAGCAAACCACAAATATTACGCACCAAACTTAATTAAAACACCACAAAATTATTTAAATAGCGAGAAGCAACATTTTTTTGATTTTATAAATTTTGAAGATGAAGTGTTGTTAAATTCCATTTTTTTAAGTGAGTTAATAACCGATTATGTTTTTTATTTAAATGGATCGGACGATGTTGAAGTTCAAAACATATTGTATAAAAATGCAACTAAAGAAGTTGTAGACAAAATTATAAATACGAACTTAAAAAGTGAAATTATAAGTACATTGTTGTATGCTTTTTCACAAGTTGAAAACACTATTTTAGTAGATTTTGTGATTGAAAACTACTACAATAAACTTCCTGAAAATTTAAAAAATAAAAACACAATTTTTGAAATTCAAGAGAAAGTAAAACTGGCAATTGGAAAGCTTGCTCCTGAAATTACTTGGCAAGAAAATGGCACAACAAAAAAATTATCTGAATTAACTACTTCAAACAGGTATGTTGTAGTTTTTTGGAGTACTTCTTGTTCGCATTGTTTAAGTGAAATGCCTCAATTATATGAATTTATAAAGGATAAAAAGGATGTGAATGTAATTGCAATTGCTTTAGAAGAGGATGAAATTGGTTTTAATGAACACACTTCAAAATTTGAAAAGTGGACAAATATTTTAGGTTTAAAAAAGTGGCAAAACCCAATTGCTAAAGCCTATCAAATTAACGCAACACCAAGTTATTTTGTGTTAGATAAAAACAAAAACATTATAGCAAAACCCGATTTATTTGAAGATGTAAAAGCTTTTTTTACTGCTTATTAAGCAGCTTTCTTCGATTTTCTGTAAAGGAAAGAATTGTATAGTTTTCTTTTGGCAAAATTAGATCGCTTACCGCTATTAACAAATTTGATAAAAAGATTTTTGTTTACACCAAAATATTCATAAGTGGTTCCGCAAGCAAACGTAATTTCTAAGAGCATACTTTTATGTTGGAAGTCTTCAATTTTTGATTCAGAAGTTAAGCTAGCGTATTCTTCTAAATTAGACTTTTTAGTTTCAGGAGCTATACTTACTAAAAAATGATAGCCATCAATAATTTTTGTACTTATAATTCCTGCTTCATTCTTTTTTTCTTCGTCTAGAAATTTATCTGGATGCCATTCTTTCACCAAACTTCTGTAGGTAGTTTTCAGTTCTTTTAGATTAATCTCTCCTTCTACCTTAAACATTTTTTTGTACTCATTAATGCGCTTCATATCTCGTGTTTTCAAATTTCGTGCAAAAGTACTCCTATTTTCCGAATTAAGCCTTTTATTTTTAAAATTGAGTGTCGCTATAAATTAGAGTAGCGGTTTGAATTTGATTTGTGCTACTTAAAAATCAAAGATTTTTCGTTTGTAGTAAATCGTTAGTTGAATGTTTCTCTATTTAAGTAAAATTTATCTTTTTAAAGTTTACGTTCTGTTTATTTTTTGATAATTGAGTGATTAAAAAAGGTTCAGATTTATTAATTGAATTATTAATGTTAAATTTGCAACATCAAAATATTTTATCATTAACCTTTAGTTTATGCCGTATCAAGATGTGTTTGTTCTTTTCTGGGAACAAGTAAAAGAAAGTTGTCAAGAAGGCCGTTTTGCCAAATTAACGATGGCAAAGACCATTGGTAAACCTAACTTAAAAAATATATTTGTTAGACCAGTATATTCTGATAATGATTTTAAGGTCTTAGTGAAATTGCGCTACCAATCTAAAGAAACCGAGGATGAGGAAAATGAGCTTACATTAAAAGAAGCTTTTATGTTTTTGAAACCATATCTCAGAGCGTCTTTTTCATCTGTTCTTTTATTTACCACAACAAAGGATGTTACTTTCAAAATTAATAAAAAGGGTGCAGGCAGAATTACCGAGAATTCACCGACATTTCAAAACGTTACGCAAGCTAAGAACGATGTAGAATAGCTGGAGCGTCAACATTGGTTTGCAATGTTACGTGTGTTTATTTATGTCAATTGTTCCTGTAATTTTTCTTAAAATCGAATAATTCAATAGTTTGACTATTTGTTGATATAGAATAAATTATTATTGTGGATTTCTGGCTGGAAATCCGCCATTAAATACAACGAGTTTGTATAAGATTTGTGCGGTTTAAAAATCGAAGATTTTTCAGCCGTGTAAATCGGTTTGTTAAAATGTTTGTCGTTTCAATTTTAGTTTAAATTTAAGCATAAATTTTATGAGGTGTTAGGCAAAGTTTTTTATCTTATTTTAGTGTCAACATTCCGTTAATTGCTTT
>NZ_WTAR01000114.1 GCF_013139515.1 Lutibacter sp. | reverse complement strand
AACCAGTATGATAAGATTCTAAAATAACACTTCGACAAGCTCAGTGTGACATTATCAAGAATGACGAATTTTATAACTTTTTATACAGCCTATTGTTATTTTTATAAATCTAACTTTAAGTTTAATTCTTTTAATTGCGTTTTATCAATATTTGAAGGAGCATCTATCATAACATCTCTACCACTATTATTTTTTGGGAATGCAATAAAATCACGAATGGTTTCTTGCCCACCTAAAATAGCAACCAATCTATCCAATCCAAAAGCCAAACCACCATGTGGAGGTGCTCCATATTCAAACGCATTCATTAAAAATCCGAATTGTTCTTTTGCTTCTTCAGGAGTAAACCCTAAATGATCAAACATTAAAGCCTGTGTTGCTTTATCGTGGATACGAATAGAACCACCACCAATTTCATTTCCGTTTAATACCAAGTCATAAGCGTTTGCTCTAACTTTTCCTGGGTTGGTATCTAACATTGCCATGTCTTCAGGTTTTGGTGAAGTAAACGGGTGATGCATTGCGTGGTAACGTTCAGTTTCTTCGTCCCATTCTAACAATGGAAAATCAACCACCCATAATGGTGCAAACTCATTTGGTTTACGCAACCCTAAACGCTCAGCTAATTCCATACGCAAAGCACTTAGTTGAGCTCTAACTTTATCGGCATTACCAGATAAAACACAAACTAAATCTCCTTTTTGTGCTCCGGTAACTTCAGCCCATTTTGCTAAATCTTCTTGATCATAAAATTTATCAACTGATGATTTAAAAGAACCATCATCATTACAACGTGAATAAACCATTCCTAAAGCGCCAACTTGTGGACGTTTTATCCACGTAATTAATTTGTCTATTTCTTTTCTTGTGTAGTTATTTCCTCCAGGAACTGCAATACCAACAACTAATTCAGCATTGTTAAAAATACCGAATTCTTTGTGTTGAGCAACTTCATTCAATTCGCCAAACTCCATTCCAAATCTAATATCTGGTTTGTCGTTTCCGTACTTCTTCATGGCTTCATCATACGTCATTCTTGGAAATTCAGCAACATCAACATTATTAATTTCTTTTAATAAATGACGTGTTAATCCTTCAAACCTGTTTAAAATATCTTCTTGTTCAACAAATGCCATTTCACAATCAATTTGTGTAAACTCTGGTTGTCTATCTGCACGTAAATCCTCATCTCTAAAGCATTTTACAATTTGAAAATACTTATCCATTCCACCAACCATTAACAATTGCTTAAAAGTTTGAGGTGACTGTGGTAATGCATAAAATTGACCTTCGTTCATTCTACTTGGCACCACAAAATCACGAGCACCTTCAGGAGTAGATTTAATTAACACAGGTGTTTCAACTTCAATAAACCCTTTGTCTGAAAGATATTTACGAACCTCAATAGCTACTTTATGACGGAAAATTAAATTGTCTTTTACAGGGTTTCTTCTAATATCTAAATAACGATATTTCATTCTTAATTCATCACCACCATCGGTTTCGTCTTCAATTGTAAAAGGAGGTGTAATAGATTTGTTTAAAACAGTCAATTCTTTCACTAATATCTCAACTTCGCCAGTTTCAATATTTTTATTTTTAGAAACACGCTCAATAACTTCACCTTTTACTTGAATTACAAATTCACGCCCTAAAGTTTTCGCTTTTTCCATCATTTCTTTTGGAGTGCGCTCTTCGTCAAAAATTAATTGCGTAATTCCGTAACGGTCACGTAAATCAACCCACATCATAAACCCTTTATCCCGCGATTTTTGCACCCAACCAGCCAAAGTAACTTCCTGGCCTACACTTGTTAATCGTAATTCTCCGTTTGAATGTGTTCTATACATTGTATTATTTTTATAAGAAAGTGCAAATTTAATGAAATAGTAGCTAGATAAATAGAATTAAAAGTATTTTTTGAAATTCACAATAAAACTTTAAATTTGAAGAAAAGATTTATACCATTTTTAAAAGAACGGTACAATGATTTATAATAAATACCTGTATTGGATATCAACTATAAGCCTGTTTAGTTTGCTTATTCTTACGGGGATTTTTTACATGGTATATTATGAAAAATTAGTATTGTATTTTGAGAATTACGACTATCCAATCTATTTAATTTATCCCTTGGCTATTGCTAAAATAGCAGGCTCACTAGTTGTTTTGTTTTATAAAAAATCGCGGTTAAAGGAATTGGCGTATGCTGGTTTTTTCTTCAATTTTGTATTGGCTTTTTTTGCTCATGTTATGATTGGTGAATTTGACCCATTCCCTACTATTTTTATGACATTATTGGTTATTTCTTATGTTACAGGCAAAAAAAAGGGACGTTAAGTTGTTGATGTTTTACAGTTGATTTAAAAAATGAAGACTTCATTAATACCATTTTTTTAGCTAAAAACTTTGTATTTTAGCAAAATGAAACCAATTAATATTTCTGAAAAATTTAAGCTGTTTAGTAAACATTGGACTCCAAAAAAAATTGGAGAGTTAAACGGACAACAGTTATTATTAGCAAAAATAAAAGGTGAATTTATTTGGCATGCACATGAAAATGAAGACGAACTTTTTTTTATAATAAAAGGAAGTTTAATTATTGAATTTAGAGATAAAACTGTTGAATTAAACGAAGGTGAAATCTTTATTATTCCAAAAGGTGTTGAACATAAACCAATTGCAAAAGAAGAAGTTCATGTGTTACTATTTGAACCTTTAGCTATTAAACACACAGGAAATGTGGTGAGTAATTTAACCGTTGAAACATTCGAAAATATATAATATGGCAAAGCTTTTTTTAGTGCCAACTCCCATTGGAAATTTAGAAGATATTACCCTTAGAGCAATTCGAATTTTAAAAGAAGTTGATTTAATTTTAGCTGAAGATACACGTACAAGTGGAAAATTATTAAAACATTTTGAAATTTCTACACATATGCATAGCCACCATATGCACAATGAGCATAAAACGGTAAACAACATTGTTCAGAGAATTAAAAATGGTGAAAACATCGCTTTAATTTCTGATGCTGGTACACCTGCAATTTCCGATCCTGGGTTTTTATTAACGCGTGCTTGTTTAGAAAATAATGTTGAAATTGAATGTTTACCTGGCGCAACAGCTTTTGTACCAGCGCTTGTGAATAGTGGTTTGCCAAATGATAAATTTGTATTTGAAGGGTTTTTACCTGTAAAAAAAGGACGACAAACTCGATTAACTTTTTTAGCCGAAGAAACACGCACTATGATTTTTTACGAATCGCCTCATAAATTATTAAAAACACTAACTCATTTTTCAGAGTATTTTGGTGAAGGTCGCGCTATTTCAGTTTCAAGAGAATTGACAAAATTATACGAAGAAACTGTAAGAGGAACTGTTTTAGAAGTTATTGAGCATTTCACAACAAAATCAACCAAAGGTGAATTTGTTATTGTAGTAGGAGGAAAGAAATAATACTTAAATTTTATAATCCGTAATTTCTCTTATTATTCCAGCTTGTTCTTTTTGTATGATGGAAATTAATAAACCTTCCTTTGTGTTTTAACTGATCGTTTTCTTGTGTAGTTAAAATGTCAATAATGTTGTCTAAAGTTTTCATAATATATAGTTTTAATAGTTAGTTTAATGTGGTTAATTCAAGGATTAAAATCCGTAATTTCTTTTTCTGTTCCAGCTTGTTCTTTTTGTGGTATGGAAATTAATAAATCTTCCTTTGTGTTTTAACTGATCGTTTTCCGTTGTGCTTAAATAATCGATAATATTGTTTAAAGTTTTCATAATAAATAGTTTAATTGGTTAATGATAGTACAAATATATATTTAAATATAGTACTATGCAAAACAAAGTACTATATTGTGAAATATTTAACACATGTTAAAAATGTAAATTACTGATATATAGATAAATATGTGAAATGTGAGATTTTTGTAAATTTTATTTTTTAGAGAAAACAAATCAATAATAGCATAATTTCATATTTTAATGAGCCTTTTTAAGGGTTTGTACTTCTTTAAATACTTATGTTATCCTTTAAATACAATAAATTACCTTTGATGTTTATTTTACTTATGAATAATTTAATTAATCAAATAGAAGCACTACAACAAATCTCTCAGCAACTAAACCCTTCTTTTAAAGAAAGAGAAAAACTGAATCAACAAGTTCGTGAATTTGCCAACAATTTTATTGAAAATTTAGAAAATTATCCTGCTTATGTTGAAGGAAATCCAGATTTTAACAAACTAACTATTAATTCAATTAAAAAAGATTTGGCTGAAATTTTAGCTATTTATAATTCAGAAGTTGTTTCAAAAGGAATTAAACCAGCCTCAGGAAAACATTTAGGATATGTGCCTGGCGGTGGAATTTATACAGCAGCTTTAGCCGATTTTTTAGCGAGTGTTACTAATGAATATGCAGGAATGTATTATGCTTCACCTGGTGCTGTTGCTATTGAAAATGAAACATTAAATTGGATGAAATCTATTTTTGGTTTTCCAAAAGATGCCGTTGGAAATCTAACTTCTGGAGGTTCAATAGCAAATCTTATTGCATTAACAGCAGCACGTGATAAACATAAAATTAAAAATGAAAAAATTCCCAAAAGTGTGTTGTATTTAAGTCCGCAAGCACATCATTGCATTCATAAAGCGCTTCGAATTATCGGCTTAGAAGATCTCAAAATTAGCATTTTAGAGTTGGATGAATTATCTAAAATTGATACGAGTAAATTAACAGATAAAATAGAAGAAGATATTGCAAATGGACTGAATCCATTTATGGTAATTGCTACTGCTGGAACAACTGACACAGGCGCAATTGATCCGTTATCAGCAATAGGAAAAATAGCGAAAGAAAACAATTTATGGTATCATATTGATGGTGCTTATGGTGGGTTTTTTATGTTGGTGGAAAGTAAAAAACAACTATTTAAAGGAATTGAATTAGCTGATTCTTTAGTTGTTGATCCACATAAAGGATTATTTTTACCTTACGGAATAGGCGCTGTTTTAATTAAAGATAAAGAAGCTGTTTTTCATTCACATCATTACACGGCAGATTATATGCAAGATGCAATTTCAGCAGATTTACAAATAAATCCTTCAGATGTTTCTCCTGAATTAACAAAACATTTTAGAGGGTTAAGAATGTGGTTACCGTTACAAATTCACGGGTTAAAACCTTTTATTGCTAGTTTTGAGGAAAAAATATTATTAACTGAATATTTCAGAAATAAATTAACTGAAATAGGCTTTAAAGTAGGACCTCAACCAGACTTAACAATTAGTTATTTTTGGTATCCTTCAGCAAAAATTGATGAAAACACATTTAATAAAAAGTTAGTTGAGTTTATCCATGAAAATGGTGATGTGTTTTTTAGCACAACTAAAATAAATGGAAAGTTTGTAATACGAATGGCTATACTTTCTATTAGAACTAAAAAAGCAACTATTGATACAGCTATTGAAATGATTCAAAAATGTTTAACGCAGACTAAAGAAGCATTTTCAATTCTTTAAGAAGACTGTTTGAAAATTTATTAAATTCCATCATTCTGAATAATGTCACACTGAGCTTTGTCGAAGTGTTATTTTAGAATCTCAGCAAAATTATTTTCAATGGTTATGAGAACTTAAAACAAGTTCAGGTTGATGACAATTTTATTTTCAAACGGTCTCTCTTTCAATTTAAGAGTAATTTTTTAATAACTCATTTCCACAATTTTTTCAACATCACCTGGTGTTACTTTACCGTGTTCTCCTAAACCTTTCCAACCACGATCTGTAAATCGTTTTGAAATAATTTGAGCAGTGCCTTTATAATCTTTTGTATATTCAGAAAGTTTCGTCTTAATACCTAATGATTGAAAAAACTGAGTTGTTTTTTTTATTCCAGCAATTGCTTTTTCTTCTTTAGTACCTTCAGAAATATTCCAAACGCGTTCAGCGTATTGTGCTAATTTTTCTTTTTTGCTTTCTAAATTATACGTGTAATGACTTTCAGTAATAATTGCCAAAGTACAAGCGTGATCTATTCCAAATAAAGCAGTTAGTTCGTGCCCCATCATATGAATTGCCCAATCGGACGGCACACCTTTTTGAATTAAACCATTTAAAGCCATAGTACAACTCCACATAAAATTAGCAGCAGCATTATAATCAGAAGTATCTTTTAATATTTTTGGAGCTACTTCAATAATGGTTTGTAAAATACTTTCAGCAAAACGATCTTGTAAAAGTCCATTAACCGGATACGTCATATATTGTTCTAAAACGTGTGTAAAAGCATCTGCAAGTCCGTTTGCAATTTGACGTTGCGGAATAGATTTAACTACTTCTGGATCTAAAATTGAAAACACGGGAAATAAACCTGGTCCGCCCATCACTAATTTTTCTTTAGTTTCTTTTCGTGTAATTACTGAACCGGAATTCATTTCAGAACCCGTTGCTGGAAGTGTAAGCACTGTTCCAAAAGGCATTCCTTTTTGTGTTGGAATGTTTTTAGTTAATATTTCCCAAGGATCTTCACCTTTATATAATGCCGCAGATGATAAAAATTTAGTTCCATCAATTACAGAACCTCCACCAACAGCTAGTAAAAATGTGATTTTCTCTTCTTTAATTACCTTTAACGCATCCATTAAAACTGCATATTCTGGATTTGCAGGAATTCCACCAAATTCAAGGACTTCAAAATTTAAAATTGCTGTTTTTACTTGCTCATAAACTCCATTATTTTTAATACTTCCACCTCCATAAAGTAATAATACTTTAGCATTTGCTGGAATTTCAGTTGCAAGATTTTCTATTTGGTTTTTTCCAAAAAGTATTTTTGTTGGATTTTTAAAATCGAAATTATTCATAATCGCATTTTTTTAATAATAATTATTCAATTACAGTTACTAAATCTTCAGTGCTTTTTCTAACTTTTTTCAAGTTCACTAACCAATCGCTATCAACATCTCTATAACCAATGGGTAATAGTACACAACTTCTTAAACCTTTTTCGCGTAATCCTAAAATTTCGTCAACTTTAGCAGGGTCAAAACCTTCAATAGGAGTTGTGTCTACACCTTCGTAAGCGGCAGCAATAATAGCCGCTGAAAAAGCAATATAAGCTTGTTTTGCAGCGTGGTTAAAGTTTTCCTCAGCATCTTTTTGAGGGTACGCAACTAATAACATTTTACGATAGTTTTCCCAGCCTTCGTTTTTAAATCCTCTAATCTCATTAGTTAAGTCAAACATTTTATTTATTCTTTCTTCTGTATAAGTGTCCCAAGCAGCAAATACTAATAAATGAGAACAGTCTGTAATCATAGATTGGTTCCAAGCCACAGGTCTAATAGCTTCTTTAATAGCTTTATTTTTAACTACAATTATTTCAAAAGGTTGTAAACCACTTGATGTTGGTGCTAAACGAGCCGCTTCAATAATGTTGTCAATTTTTTCTTGCGCTACTTTTTTACCGTTCATTGCTTTTGCAGCGTATCTCCAATTTAATTTATCTAATAATTCCATATTTTCAATTTATATAGTTGCTATTTCTTTTATTTTTTCTGAAGTTATAATTTGTACTGTTGAAGTTGAATTTGCTAATTTTAGCATAGCTTTCACAATATGTTCAGCTTCTGTAATTCTGTATTTTTTTAATTTCCCGAAGAATAAAGGTTGAAGTAATTTAAATATAAATATTCCTGTTTTTTCTCCTATTCGTTGTTCTTTTCTGTTTCCAGCAATAATTGAAGGTTGTAAAATGTGTGTTTTTTTAATTTTTTTTGAAAGCACATCACGCTCCATTTCACCTTTTGTTTTATTGTAAAAAATGCTACTAGTTGCATTTGCTCCAAGAGCAGAAACAACTAAAAAGGTATGTATTGCATTTTCTTTTGAAAGTTTTGCTGCAGCAACCGGAATTCCATAATCAATGGCTGTATAAATAGTTTTTTTAGGTGTTTTTTTGGCGGTGGTTCCAATACAACAATACACTTCATCGCCTGTAAATTCAGCTTTAAAACTTTCTAATTCAAATAAATCCCCCATATATTGATTCACTTTTGAAGGCAACCCATCTATTTTTTTTCTAGAAAAAAGTTTGATCGTTTTATAACGATTATCATTCACCAATTTTTGTAAAAGAATAGAACCCGTTAAACCTGATGCTCCCAATATAATAGCAGTTTTTCCCATAACTTATAATTTTATACTATCCCAAGCAGCTTGAAATGCCTCATTTAGCTTTTCCTGATTTAACTCACAGTTATTTTTATATTGTTTATTTGTTAAAAATGCTAACGGATAAATGGTAAATGCATACAATAAATAGGGAGAAATGGGTTTAATAACACCTTCTTGTTTTCCTCTTTCCCATAAATCTAGTAGTGGTTGTAAATGCTTTAAACCTTCACGTTTAAAAGCATCATCAATCATAGGTGTATTATCACATTGTGATAAAAAAACAGCTTCTTCAACTTTATCTAATTTAAAATTTGCAATGTTAAACCATATTTGCTTGAAACTTTCTTTTACACATTTTTCTTCATAGTAATTTTTAAATGCAAAAGCACTAAACAACTTTTTCATTTCTAAATACAATTGATTAATTAAATCTTGTTTATTTTCAAAATAAATATAAATAGTAGCTGGAGATACTTCCGCCATTTTCGCTATTTTAGACATTGGTGCATCATGAAACCCATGATTGTTTACCAAATGAAGCGTTGCATCTAATAAATCAATACGTTTTTTATCACATTTTTGTCGAATAGCCATCTAAGTTTATTAATATTTTAGAGTGTAAATATAAATAAAAAATTTACAAAGCGAACGTTCATTCATTTTGAAAATATAAATTAATGTTAAGACTTAAAAAGAGTACTTTTGTAGCACAATGAAGAATATGAGAATTAAAGGAAAAAATAGCGAACAATTACATTCAAATAATAAACATAAGAATGGTTATGATTTTAATGAGCTATGTGAAGCGTATCCAGATTTAAAAGAGTTTGTTTTTGTAAATAAATACGGTACTGAAACCATAGATTTTGCAAATCCAAAAGCGGTAAAAGCAATAAATACAGCTTTATTATTTAAATTTTATACTATTTCTTTTTGGGATTTTCCTGATGATAATTTATGTCCGCCTATTCCAGGTAGAGTTGATTATATTCATTATTTAGCTGATGTGTTGAAATCTTCAAAAATTAAAGAACCTATTTCAATTTTAGATATTGGAACTGGTGCAAACTGTATTTATCCGTTATTAGGAAACGCTGAATATAATTGGAAATTTGTTGGGACAGATATTGATAAAAAATCGTTGGATAGAGCTCAAATAATTTTAAAAAAGAACAAGCTTACAGAAGCTATTCAACTAAAACATCAAAAAGATTCAGCCAATATTTTTAATGGTATTTTGAATGCAACTGATAAATTTTCTGCTTCTATGTGTAATCCGCCTTTTTACAGATCTCAACAAGATGCTATGGAAGCCAATGCTCGAAAATTAGAAGGATTGGGAAATAACAATATGTCTACATCTCGAAATTTTAGTGGAAAACAGCAAGAATTATGGTATAAAGGAGGCGAAAAAGCATTTATTCATACGTATTTGTATGAAAGCTCTATGTTTAAAACTCAGTGTTTTTGGTATAGTACGCTTGTTTCAAAAAAGGAAAACGCTGAAAGCATGTTAAGTTCTTTGAAAAAATTGGGCGCAACTGAAATTAAAACAATTCCAATGCATCAAGGTAATAAAGCAACTCGTATTGTAGCCTGGACATTTCTTTCAAAAGAAGAACAAAAAGAGTGGAATTCTACTTTATAAAGTATAATTGTTGCTTTATTTAAAATAATAAACAAACAGGTGTTGGAACTTGTACACTTTGTAAATAACTTAATTTACCTGTTTTAGAAGCGACTTTGTACACGCTAATATTTTTACTTTTTTGATTGGCTACCAATAAAAATTGCCCGTTGGGTGCAATCGTAAAATTACGAGGCCAATCTCCTTCAACACTAATAGTTTGTATTTTTTTTAGAGTACCGTTTATTGCATTTCTTTTAAAAACCACCATACTATTTTCACCTCTGTTTGAGCCATACACATAGTTTTCATCATTTGATAAGTGAATATCAGCACACGAATTTTCGTCTTTAAAATTCGTATCTAAAGTACTTATATTTTGAATTTTTTTGTATTGATGTTTTGAATTTTTCAATACTGAAATTGTTGAAGAATATTCATTTATCACATAAATAAAATTACCGTTTTTAGTAATTTTAAAATGACGAGGACCTGATTTTTTACCCATCAAATAATTCTCGTTTAAAACAAAATTACTATCCTCTTTAGAATAATGTGCTAAAAAATTACGCCCTAAATCTGCAACAAATAAATCATTTTTAAAAAACTGCGTAGAATGCGCATGAGATTTCTTCTTAACGGTATTATGATTAAGTATTTGATTCGCTGGTTTAATTTCTCCATTACCTCCAATTTTATGAATTGAAATTGTACCACCTGAGTAATTTGAAATAGCGACATTTTTTGAATTTACTTCAATATGACAAGGGTGCGCGCCATTTGAACTAACACTATTAATAAATTGAAGTTCACCATTTTTAACTACAGAAAAAGCACTAACAAACCCACTATTGGTGTTGCTAAAATTATTAACTTCACTTACCGCATATAAAAATTTACGGTTTGAAGAATAAGATAAAAATGATGGATTGTTTAATGTAGCAACTAGTTTTTGATCGCTAATTTCACCAGTTTTTGTATTAAAATTATAATAGTAAATTCCTTCACTTTTTTCATCTGTATAGGTTCCTAAATAAAGAGGAATGTTTTGAGCACAAGTTGTAATTCCAACAACTAAAAATAAGGTGTTAAATAACTGTTTCATACCTAAAATGTTTATTATTTTATGACTATTCCTCGTTTATTTAATAAAGGAATGGTACGCAAAGCACTTTCTTTAATTGTTCCTTTTTCAAACACATATTTTTTATCGTACATTTTAGTTCCTTCAAAAAAAGTAACATTAAAAAAATTGGTAATATTTACAACTTCACCTTGTAGTAATTCAATTTTAGCGAAAGATTTTGCAGGTAGTTTTTCAATTTTTTTTCGCATTACCGAAGTTTCCAATAGTTTATCTTCATCATAACCTTTTGAAACAATTATCACCATTTCAATAGCAACTTCTTTGTTGTTAATAATGTAAGCGTTCCAATCATCACATTGAAATTCATTATTAAACTCTTTAACAATAGCTATATAAACGTTAGTTACTTCAGGAATTTGAATGTCTTTTTTCATGAACAGTATGTTACAATACCGACTTAAACTGCTCTAAAAATCGAACATCGTTTTCATAAAACATTCTAATATCAGGTATTTGATACAATAGCATAGCAATACGTTCTATTCCCATTCCAAATGCATAACCTGAGTATACTTCAGGATCAATATTTGCATTTTTAAGTACGTTTGGGTCAACCATACCACAACCCATAATTTCTAACCAACCAGTCCCTTTTGTAATTTTATAATCGGTTTCTGTTTCTAAACCCCAATAAATGTCTACTTCTGCGCTTGGCTCTGTAAATGGAAAATAAGATGGACGTAAGCGTATTTTAGATTTCCCAAACATTTCTTTGGTAAAATAAAGTAATGTTTGTTTTAAATCGGCAAAAGAAACATCCGTATCAATATATAACCCTTCAACTTGGTGAAAAATACAATGTGCACGTGCTGAAATATCTTCATTTCTAAAAACACGCCCTGGAGAAATGGTTCTAATTGGTGGTTTATGATTTTCCATATAACGCACTTGTACCGATGAGGTGTGTGTACGCAGTAACAAATCTGGATTTTTTTCAATAAAGAAAGTATCCTGCATATCACGTGCCGGATGATATTCAGGTAAATTTAAAGCCGTAAAATTATGCCAGTCATCTTCAATTTCAGGCCCTTCTGAAACTGTAAAGCCAATACGTGAAAACACATCAATAATCTGATTTCTTACCAATGATATTGGGTGACGAGAACCTAATTCAATAGGTTCAGAAGGTCGAGTTAAATCTCCGTAAAAGCCTTTTTTCTCGGCTGAGTTTTCTAAAATATCTTTAAGTTCTGTAACTTTATTTAGTGCTAAATTTTTTAAGGTATTTAATGCTTGCCCAAAATCTTTTCTCTCTGCAGGAGCCACATTTTTAAATTCAACAAATAAATCATTTAACAATCCTTTTTTACCTAAGAATTTAATTCTAAAAGTTTCAATTTCATTTGTAGTAGTTGCATTAAATGCAGTTACTTCACCAATCAGTTCTTTTACTTTATCTAACATTTCGTATATAAAATTAGGCTGCAAATTTAAACAATTTTATTTTGTATTAAAGAATTTGTGACTGAAAGCTTTTACTAGTCTTTTTATTTCAAAAACAGGAGTTGTTAATTCTATTTTAGGCTTTTTAATACTGCCTTTATTGGGTTCTCTAATTTATCTTTCTAAAATCATTAAAATGTAGGGTTAAAATTTTATCTTGCATATACAAATAAAGCCATTAAAATGATAAAAAATCCTTTACCAGATTTAAAAGCATACGAATTTGAAGATGTTGCTTTTAATGAATTAATGCAGAATAGGATAAACAAAGTACTCATAGTTTGTTCTAATTACGATTTTTATATGTTAGAAGAAGATGGTAGGATTGATGAACGAATTTTTAATGAATATACTGCATTAAACTTAAGATATCCTCCTAGTTTTGTGCACGCAAACTCTGCAAAAAGTGCCGTAAAAAAATTAAATTCAGATAAAATTGACCTGGTAATTACTTGGTTAGATATTGGAAACTATAAAGCTTTTGAAACTTCAAAAATAATAAAAGAAAATTTTCCAAATGTTCCAATTGCAGCGCTTAGCCATTATTCATCTGAATTAAGAAAAAAAGTATTAAGAGCAAATACAGGAATTATAGATTTTGTTTTTCATTGGAATGGCAATGTTGATATTTTTTTAGCAATTATAAAACTGACTGAAGACAGAATGAATGCTGAAAAAGACATAAATAAAATTGGGGTTAAAGCTATTTTGTTAGTGGAAGATTCATTGCGGTTTTATTCAAGATATTTACCAATTATTTATAAAATTATATTGAAGCAAACGCACTCATTTATGTCTGAAGGACTAAATGAACACCGTGGAATGATGCTAATGCGAGGTCGTCCAAAAATCTTATTAGCTACAAATTACGAAGAAGGAATGGAACTGTTTGAACAGTACCAGCACAATCTTTTAGGAGTTATTTCAGATGTTAGTTATTTTAAAGGAGGAAAACGAGATCCACACGCGGGTTTTGAATTTTTAAAATATGTAAGAAGTTTAGAGCGTTATTTTCCATTTTTAATTCAATCTTCAGACAATGAAAATGGAAAAATTGCATTAGAGTTAAAAGGAAAGTTTTTATACAAACATTCTGAAACTTTAGGTGAAGAATTAAAAAAATACATTACAAAATATTTTTCTTTTGGCGCTTTTGAATTTTGGGATCCAAAACAAATGAAAGTTTTAGCTAAAGTGAAAGATTTAAACACCTTTCAAAAAGCACTAACCTTTGTAACTCCTGAAGCAATTTCTTACCACGCAAAAAGAAGCGAATACTCTAAATGGTTAAAATCTAGAGCTTTATTCCCTTTAGCCAATTTATTTAGTAAAGTTGAATTTGAAGATTTTGAAGATGCTGAACATGTACGTGGTTTTTTAATTAAAGCAATTAAAGCATATAGAATATTTAGATCAAGGGGTATTATTGCTAAATTTGATAAAGATAAATATGATGAATATTTAGGATTTTCAAGAATTGGAGAAGGCTCATTAGGTGGTAAAGGACGTGGTTTAGCATTTATAGATTCTTTTTTAAAGCGTCATAAACTTTTTCATAAATATAAAGATGTCACAATTTCAATACCAAGAACCGTTGTTTTAAGTACTGATGTTTTTGATGAATTTATGGAAATTCATGAATTAATACAATTTGTTGCTAACTGCGATAATGATGATGAAATTTTAGAAAAATTTATTTCAAAACCTTTACCTCAATGGGTTTTAAATGATATCGAAGCATTTCTTAAAATAACCAATTCACCAATTGCAATAAGGTCTTCAAGTGTTTTAGAAGATTCTCACTATCAGCCATTTGCAGGGGTTTTTGCAACATATATGATTCCAAGTTCTGAAAAAGAAAGAATGCTAATAATGGCTTCCAATGCCATTAAGTCGGTGATGGCATCTGCCTTTTTTCATAATAGTAAATCATACTTAAAAGCGACTTCTCATTCTATTGAAGAAGATAAAATGGGTGTGATTTTACAAGAAGTTGTAGGAAAACAATACAACGATGTCTATTATCCGAATATTTCTGGAGTTGCAAGATCAATAAATTTTTATCCAATTGGTCATGAATTACCAAATGAAGGAATTGCAAATATTGCAATAGGTTTGGGTGAAATAATTGTTGGTGGAGGTAGAACTTTACGATTTTCACCTGCGCATCCTAAAAAAATATTACAACTATCATCACCAGATTCTACACAACGTGAAACACAACAACATATTTACGGTTTAGATGTGAACCCAGATAGTTATAAGGCTTCAACCAATGAATCTATCAATAAAAAGAAAATTTCAATAAGACGTGCTGAAAAACATGGATCTCTAAAATTTGTAGCTTCAACCTACGATTTACAAAATAACATTATAAAACCAGGTGTTTTACATGATGGTATTAGAGTAATTACTTTTGATAATATTTTAAAATACAATACGTTTCCATTGCCTGATATTTTAAAAGATTTATTACGTATTGGTCAACGTGAAATGAGAAACCCAATTGAAATTGAATTTGCTGTAAAATTAGATGTTCCCGCAGGTCAACCTAAGGAGTTTAGCTTTTTACAAATTAGACCAATTATTGAAAGTTATGAAGCAACTAGCGAGCTTCCAGAAAATATTGATACTGAAGACACTATTATTTACTCTGAATCTGCATTAGGAAATGGTAAATATGATGATATTTACGATTTTGTATATGTAAAGCCCGAAACATTTAACAGTGCTAATACAAGAGAAATTGCTGCTGCCGTAGAAAAAATGAATAAAAAATTTATTGAATTAGATAGAAAATATGTATTAGTAGGCCCAGGTAGATGGGGATCTAGCGATCCTTGGTTGGGAATTCCAGTAATTTGGGCACAAATATCAGCCGCAAAAATAATTGTAGAAGCGGGGCTTAACGATTTTAGAATTGACCCAAGTCAAGGAACTCACTTTTTTCAAAACTTAACATCATTCAAAGTTGGGTATTTAACTATAAACCCATTTATCAATGATGGTTTTTTTGATTTAGAATATTTAAATAAACAAGATGCTTGTTGTGAAGATGAGTATTTAAGGCATATTTGTTTTGAAGAACCTATAACCATAGTAATTGAAGGTAAAAGTAACAAAGCAGCAATATTTAAAAAAGGATATAAATTAGAAAAAAACAGAGAAACTTTAGAGGATTCTATGGAAGAATTACCTCCTGAAGGTTTTATGTAAAAAATTAACATTGTTATAAATTTGATAATTTTTAGATGTTTGAGTATGCTTTTTATTTGTTTTTATCAAAGTTTAGCAACATAAATTACAGAAGTCAAAAATATTCTATTTTTTTAATTAAAAAATGATTTTAATATCAGTAATTTTGTAAAAGAATTTTTAAAAAGTTTAAACACTTATAAATTATAGTATTATGAATGTAAAAGATATATTAAATAACCTAGAAACTAAACATCCGGGTGAACAAGAATATTTACAAGCAGTGCATGAAGTATTAGAATCTATTGAAAGTATTTATAATGAAAACCCACAGTATGAAGCTGCAAAAATTATTGAAAGATTAGTAGAGCCTGACCGTATTTTAACGTTTAGAATTTCTTGGGTTGATGATGAAGGTGAAGTTCAAGTTAATTTGGGACATAGAGTTCAATTTAACAATGCTATTGGCCCATATAAAGGAGGTATTCGTTTACATCCAAGTGTGAATTTAAGCATTTTGAAATTTTTAGGTTTTGAACAAATTTTTAAAAACGCACTAACAACATTACCAATGGGTGGTGGTAAAGGTGGATCTGATTTTAACCCAAAAGGAAAATCTGATGCAGAGATTATGCGCTTTTGTCAAGCCTTAATGCTTGAATTATGGCATCTTATTGGTCCAAGCACTGATGTTCCTGCAGGAGATATTGGAACAGGTGGTAGAGAAATTGGTTTTATGTATGGTATGTACAAAAAATTACAAAGAGAAAATACCGGTGTTTTCACTGGTAAAGGGTTAAATTGGGGAGGAAGTTTAATTAGACCTGAAGCTACAGGTTTTGGAGCTGTATATTTCACAAAAGAAATGTTAGATACTAAAAACGATACGTTTAAAGGAAAAACTGTTGCTGTTTCTGGTTTTGGAAATGTTGCTTGGGGTGTTGCTTTAAAGGTAACTGAGCTTGGTGGTAAAGTTGTTTCTATTTCTGGGCCTGATGGCTATATTTATGATGAAGCTGGTTTAGATGAAGATAAAATTGATTATTTATTAACACTTAGAGCATCTAATAACGATATTGTTTCTCCTTATGCTGAAGAATTTCCTGAAGCTAAATTTGTACCAGGTAAAAAACCTTGGGAAGTGAAATGTGATATTGCAATGCCTAGTGCTATTCAAAATGAATTAAATGGTGATGATGCTGCATTATTAATAAAAAATGGTGTACGATACATTGCTGAAGTTTCTAATATGGGTTGTACTCCTGAAGCTATTGAATTATTTCATAAAAATAAATTACCATTTGCACCCGGAAAAGCTGCAAATGCTGGAGGTGTAGGTGTTTCAGGACTAGAAATGTCTCAAAATGCTATGAAATTAAACTGGACAAAAGAAGAAGTAGATGCTAAATTACATCAAATAATGTCCTCAATTCACGTGGCTTGTTCTAAATACGGAACTCAAGATGATGGATATATAGATTATGTAAAAGGAGCAAATATTGCTGGGTTTATTAAAGTTGCAGATGCAATGCTAGATCAAGGTATTGTTTAATAAAAAAATCTTTAAAAGGCTTGCAAATTTGCAAGCCTTTTTTTTATGAAATTTATATTGTAATTATCTAAGCTAGATTACGACTTATGTGTTAATTCATTTATTCTTTTGAATAAAAAATTAACCAACCAATGACTTTAGTTTTTCACTTCATTTTAGGATTCACCACTTCATTTTTAGGTACTTTAACACCTAGCATGTTAAATATGACCGCTGCAAAAATTAGTTTACATAAAAGTAAATTTGATGCTATTAAATTTGCAATAGGTGTTTCAATTGTTGTATTTCTTCAAGCATATGTAGCCATTTTATTTACAAAGTTTTTACGTGGAAATCCAGATTTTGTACAATCACTTCAAAAAATAGCAATGGTGATTTTTGCACTATTGTCATTTTATTTTTATCGTCAATTTAAAAAAGATAAAGCGCCAACTGAAGCTGTAAAAGATAAAGCAGGTAACAGTTTTGTTGTTGGTTTATTACTATCAGCATTAAATATGTTTTCAATACCTTTTTATTGTGGTGTTACAACAGCATTAGATGTTGCAGGATGGTTACAGTTTTCTCAACAAAATATTTTAATTTTTGTGGTTGGTTCAGCATTAGGAACTTTCGCCTTACTTTATATGTACGCAAATTTCGCGAAAGTAATTCAGTTAAAATCTAAAGGCTTGGCTAAAAATTTAAACTTAATATTAAGTATTTTAACATGTGTATTAGCTGTAATTACTTTCATAAAAATAGTCTAAACTAACTCATAAGAAATGGAAAAATCAACAATTAAACAGTTATATATTTTTGGAATTTTAGGGTTTATTGGTGCAATTGGTGTTGGAGTTGGAGAATTTTTATTGCATTATTCGCCTAATGGGATTGGCTATGATGGTATTAATTTTGAGTTTTTTAATCAAGTATCTTTAAGCCGGTTAACTCTTGGGCATTTTGTTGCTGTATCTTTTGTACCGTTTTATATTGCAGGCTACTATCATTTATATTTAGTATTTAAACAATACAACCCAAAAATTGCAATGGGTATTTTCTCTTTAGGTATTATTGCTTTTATGATTGGTGGTATGTGGATTTCTTCACGAGCACAATTGGGATATTTAGTACATTCAATAGCTAAATTTCCAAATGATGCCGCTTTGCAATCGTTAATAGAAGTTTACAAAAACCACGCTGAAATTTTAGTAAAATCATTACGAATATGGGTTGCAGCTATTTCAGTATTGTTTGTAATTCCAATTTTAAAAGGCAATACTATATATCCAAAATGGATGGCCATTTTTAACCCAATAGTTATTTTATTATCCGTTTTAGTAATTTATACTATTGCTCCTTCAATAGGTTTTATTATTGGGCCAATTGCTATGAATGTGGTACACTTTATTGTATTTGGACTGTCATTAATTATTATAAGAACCAAACAAAAAACTTTATAAAATGAAAAAAATTAAATGGGTTTTACTGTTAATAATCGTATTAATTGGAACTTTATTAACTTATTTTTGGAAAGACACTACAAACCCGTATGTTGCTATGCCACTTTCAGTGAAAGGTTGTGACTTAACTGTTGCAGATCATTTAATTCCAAAGTTTGAAGAAATAACCATCAATTTTAAACATCAATTTAATGATGAAACCAGTTTGCCTGTTTTAGGTTCTTGCTTAATTGATATAAATAATGATGGTATTGATGAACTTTTTATTGGTGGCGGAAGTAGCCAACAAGATGGCTTATTTCAATATGAAAATGACACATTTAAAAATATTTCTAAAGATGTAAAATTACCTTCAAAAACAGGAAACACATTAGGTGCTGTTTCATACGATTTTAATCAAGATGGATTTACAGATATTTTAGTAACACGTGATACAGGTGTTTTTGTTTTATTAAACAACAATGGTACTTTTTCTTCAGAAGAAATAAATGTGCAATTAAATGAAAAATCAACGGCAATTTCTTTAACATTAGGTGATATAAACCAAGATGGATTTATAGACATGTTTGTTGCTGGTTACATTAAAAAAGAGCTGATGGAAGGGCAAACTATTTTTAATGATTTGGCGTATGGTGGTTCTAGCGTGTTGTTGTTGAATAATGGAGATAATACCTTTACAGATATAACAAAATCAGCAGGTTTAGAATATATTCATAATACGTTCCAAGGCATTTTTGTAGATGTAAATAAAGACAGTAAACTAGATTTAGTAGTAGCTTATGATACTGGAGAACCAAGAATTTACATAAACCAAGATGGAGTTTCTTTCACATTAAAAAATAATCCGCTAACTGGAAAATATTCATACCCAATGGGAATTGCTTTAGGAGATTATGATAACAATGAAACGGTTGATTTCTTTTTTTCAAACACAGGAACTTCAGTACCAAAAATTTTAGCAAAAGGAGATCTAACAGAAGGTCAAGAATTATTTACCGATTGGATTTTATTTAATAATGATGGAACTGGTGAATTTAAAAACACAGCCAAAGAAACTAATATTGCTGAATTTGAATTTTCATGGGGCGCTATTTTTGAAGATTTTAACCTTGATGGTAAACAAGATTTGGTAGTTGCTGAAAACTATATTGCATTTCCGCCTCAAGCTTTGTTTAAATTACCTTGCAGATTTTTAGTGCAGTTAGAAGATGGAGCTTTTGCAGCAACAGAACAACAAGCAAATGTTGAAAATAAAAACTATGCAATTACGCCTTTAAGTAGCGATTTTAATAATGATGGTTATCCCGATTTGGTTTATGCTAATTTAAATGGCGAAGTAAAAGGGTTTATGAATAATGGTGGAACAGCAAACTATTTAAAAGTAAAAATGAAAGATGCTGTTAACTTAATTGGCGCAGCAATTACTATTAATACAGAAAACAGCTCACAAACAAATTACAATGTTATTGGAGAGGGTTTATGTAGTGATCAATCTAATACCTTAATTTTTGGTTTGGGCACTCTAGAAACTATTACTTCAATTGTTATTCATAAAACAGATGGAACGAATCAAACTATTGAAAAGGTAGCCATAAATACAACCATTACTATTGATGAATAATAATTTTATAATGAAGAGAAAAGTAATTGATTACAGTATTTATCTCGTTTTTATTTTTGGGTTGTTAGGCGCTGGAAATTTAGCATATCATGAATTTTTAAAAATAGGAACTTGCCCTAAATTAGGTATAATTCCAGCTTGTTATATTATTTTTTCTTGTTTATTAATTCCTTTTATTGCTCATATTTTAACTAAAGGAAAAGTCATTTACTTTGTATTTACAGGCACAGCCTTGCTAATTGCAACTTACGCAACTATTGGTCAGTTATTTGGAAATGTACAATGTCCAAAAACCGAACATGGTTTTCCAATGTGTTATATTTCTTTTATAATTTTCGCCAGTTTAATTTCATTAAAATGGATACTAATCAAAAAGAAATAGTAAAGTTTTGTAGTTTTATAAAGTGAACGAAAATGTACAACATCGTAAAATAATTCATATAGATATGGATGCCTTTTTTGCATCTGTTGAACAATTAGACAATCCTGAATTAAGAGGTAAACCTGTAGCTGTTGGAGGTGGTGGAGAGCGTGGTGTTGTTGCAGCAGCAAGTTATGAAGCGCGAAAATTTAATGTTCGTTCGGCAATGAGTGGTGTAATAGCCAAAAAGAATTGTCCACACTTACTATTTGTAAAACCTCGATTTGAGAGATATAAAGAAATTTCTCAAAAAATACGCGCTATTTTTTATGATTATACCGATTTGATTGAGCCACTTTCATTAGATGAAGCTTATTTAGATGTTACTGAAAACAAAAAAGGAAATCCATCAGCAAGTTTAATTGCAAAAGAAATAAGACAACGGATTTTTAATGAATTGCATTTGAATGCTTCCGCAGGAATATCAAACAGTAAATTTGTTGCTAAAATTGCTTCTGATATTAATAAACCAAACGGACAAAAAACTATTCCACCAGAAGAAGTTCTTTCTTTTTTAGAAGAATTACCTATTGAAAAATTCTTTGGAATTGGGAAAGTAACTGCTGCAAAAATGTACAGTTTAGGAATATTTAACGGGGAAAATTTAAAAGATAAAAGTCAGGAATTTTTAGCTCAGCATTTTAAAAAATCTGGTAGTCATTATTACAATATTGTTCGCGGAATTCACCATAGTGAAGTAAAACCAAACCGACTTAGAAAATCAGTTGCTGCAGAACATACATTTATAAAAAATTTGACTTCTGAAATATTTATGCTCGAAAAATTAGAAAAAATTTCAGCCGAATTAGAACAACGATTAATTCATTCAAAAGTTTCAGGAAAAACCATCACTTTAAAAATAAAATACAGCGATTTTAAAACACAAACTCGCAGTAAAACAGTGCCCTATTTTGTGAAAGACAAAACAATTTTATTTGAAACCGTTAAAGAATTACTTTTTCAAGAAAAAGTAATGAACTCAGTACGTTTGTTAGGAATTTCAGTTACTAACTTAAATATTCATTCAAAAAAAATTGAAAAAGCAATTGATATTCAGTTAAAATTTGAGTTTTAACAATTAGTATATCATTCTTACGTAGAAAGAAATCTAGTTTGTGGATCCCGATCTACGTAAGAATAATAACGGTTTAGTGTTGAGGGTTTTAAGAAAACAAGTAATCTTATTTCGCTTTTTTCAGTCTCTTTTCTGCTTTTTTTTCTTTTGGAGTTTTAGCCGGTTCTTTTTTAACGTTTTTCTGTGAATCTCTACCTTTTGCCATGATATTTTCTTTAAATGTTTGTAGTTTGTGTTAGTTCAAATTTAAGCAAAAATTTTATGAGGCGTTGTGCTTAAGTTTATAATTTAATTATTTCTTTTCTAAAAATTAAATTATAAACTAAAATAGTCTCCACAATAATGCCTTTATGTTGTAATAAATTAGTTTGTCGATTTTAAATTAAGTATAAAATAATATATTAAAAATCCTCCATTTTATAAATCACATTTCGTTCTTTTAAATAATTTAAAACATACTTAAAACACTCTTCATGTTTTCCAAACAACTCAGGAGGAAAAACACCTTTTTCACTAAACAAACCATCTAAAAACATATTGGCAGCCGCAGTTGCGGTATAACCAGTTGTACGCGCCATAGATGAAGTTTGAGTATCAGCACAATATTCATCGTGTAAATTATAAACAATGGTTTTATTTTCTCCTATTTCATTGGTTCCTTTAAGCGTTATTCGCATCACAGTAAGTTCTTCTTCAGTATCGCCTAGTTTCCATTCGTTAAATAAGATTTTTGAAGAAAATTCTAAAGGAGAAACCTCAGTTCCGTTAATATTTATTGTTTTTTCATTAAAAAACCCACTTGCTTTTAACACTTTTATATATTCAATATGATTTGGGTAACGCAATGTTTTTTCTTTCATATTTTTAATATGAGGCATCGTAAAAATAATAGAACGTAATCCGTCAGAATTAAAGGATTCAAGTGTTCCAACTCCATCAAAATTCACAAATTCACAATCTGATAAAGCTTCTTTTACAATAATATGACTGTTTTCAACATAACGAGCCGGACGCGTATATTCTTCAATAACATCAACAGGTGAAAAAGGTGCTTTATAACTAAAAGGCCATTTTTTTACTTTTGGTAAACCACCAACCAGACATTCAAAATCGGTTAATTTTAATTTTTCATTGTAATACCCTAAAATTATATTTCCCATTCCTGGAGCTACTCCACAATCTACAATAGCGGTTACATTTTTTTGTTTTGCGAGCGTATCTAATTCTAAAGAATTTTCAGGGAAAAATGAAATATCAACTACATTTTTTTTAGCTTCAATAATAGCTCTCATAGTTTCAAAACCTAAAAATCCAGGCACCGCACATATTACCAAATCAAAGGGCTTTATTATTTCTTGAAGTAATTTTTTATCTGTTACATCTAGAATTTCAGGAATAAGTTTGTCACATTTTTTTATAGCTTTTTCTAATGCTTTTTCACTAAAATCTGTGATTGTTACGTTATGTTTTTTTGCCATATCAATAGCCATAGTACTACCAACCATACCGGCACCTAATACAATTATATTGCTCATACTGTTTTTAAATTTAAAATGAATGATGAAATTTTGTTGTAAATAGAAATTCTTACGAACAGGAAAAGTTATGTTAACCTATAAACCGGGAATAAAAACCCAAGGCATTTCAGAAAGGTGTTTTACAGCTTTTATAAACATATGTTAAACATACAAAATTTTAAACAATTTATGTCATGTGATTTTTTTAATACGACTATTAAACTTTTTAGTATTTTAAGTGTCTAAACATGTAGGTATACATAAACCAAACTCTCAAACACCCTTTAAAATAAAAAAACAAGCACTTGTTTTGTTTCTATCAATTTTATTTTTTAACTGTTCAAATTCTGACAATCCTATTATTTATGATACTGTAAATAATGAAGACACTACAGGGAATTCTGATAATGATACAAACCCAAAAGGAATTTACGTTTTAAGCAATGGAAATACAACGGGAAATATTCGTGATTACGATTTTGTTTCGGGTTTTACCTTAAGAATTAATTGGGGAGAACTAGAGCCATCTCAAGGAAATTACAATTACACTACCATTGATGATGCTATTGCAAAATTACAAGACATTAATCAAAAACTAACTTTAGAAGTTTTAGTTTTTAACACACCACAATATGTTTTAGATAGTGCTTCTGAAACTTGGAATTTTTCATCAGGAAGTCCAGTTCCTTGGGATGCATTTGGATTAGAAGCTTGGGGTAATGCAGCTGAAGCTTTAGCAAATCATCAAGTTGCATTAGCTGACGGAACAATGATTCCATTATCTGAACATCCAACTCTTGAATCGGTGGACGCTCCTGTTATGGGCTTATCTGGAATACGAGATACTTCTGGGAAATTGGTTAATTTAGCTTCTTATACATGAGAAAAATTTATTAACGCAATTAGTTAGTGTTTCAGTACACAATATAAGAGAAGCATTTCCAAATAAATATGGTTTCTGACGATACTTATATTATGTTTCAAGCATTAACTTCTTGGACTTCGCCATTTACCGGCGTTGATAAAGTTACAAGTGGAAATCCGGCTACAGGAATTGAATTAGGATATACAAACTATGAAGCAAGATATTATGAATTATATATTTCAGATATCGATAATGAAAGCTTGTGGAATGATATGCGTACTTGGAGCACAGTTCTTTTGAATGAGCAGTAAAACCTAATAATTTTTCCCTTGCCACGTATTTTTTTCAATGAGTTTTTTATCAATTTTAGCAACTATTTCAAAATTTTTAAGGTTGTTCCATTTTGGCGCAATTAATAAACCTTGTGGCGTTTCACTAATAAAGCGTTCAATAATTATATCTGGGCGTAAATTACCGATAAAATCACTTATAAAATCAATGTAATTTTCTGAAGTGAATAAGTTGAAATTCTCAGGATTTCGTTTGTATTGAACTTCCATCACAGACTTTTTTACAATTTGTAAATGGTGTAGTTTTAGAGTGTCAATAGGTAATTTAGAAATTTCAATAGCGTGGTTTAGCAACTCCTCTTTTGTTTCTCCTGGTAACCCAATTATTAAATGAGCACCTAAATGAAACCCTTTGTTTTTGCATTTTTCGTACGTTACTTTAGTTTCTTCAAACGTATGGCATCTGTTTACATTCTCCAATGTTCTGTTTAAAGTACTTTCAACGCCAAATTCTAACGAAATGAAGTTTTTTTCTGATAAAAAAGATAAATAATCAATAATTTCTTCTGAAATACAATCGGGTCTTGTTCCAATAACCAACCCAATAACTCCTTCAACATTTAACGCTTCCTCATACATTTTTTTAAGCGAATCTAAATCGGAATATGTATTTGTATAGGCTTGAAAATATGCTAAATATTGTTGCGCTTTGTATTTTTTACCGAAGAAGAAAATACCTTGTTCTAGTTGCTCTTTAATACTTTTTGTTGGCTCGCAATAATCAGGATTAAACGTATTATTATTACAATACGTGCAACCGCCATATCCTTTTGAACCATCTCTGTTCGGACAAGAAAAACCAATATCTAACGATATTTTTTGAACTCTTTCACCAAATATCGATTTGATAAAAGAAGAGTAATCTAAGTACCTTTTTCCTGTAAAATTCACTTTTTTCATCTGCGATTCAAAATTAAGATTATCTAGTATAATTACCTAAAAACCTATTGGTTATATTTTTTTACTACCTTTCAAAATACTAACTAACTAAACGAATGAAAAAATTCCCGAATGCGCTAGTCATTATGATTGGGTTTATCTTGCTTTCTGCAATTTTAACCTACATTATTCCTCAAGGACAATACGAAAGAATTACCAATCCAGAAACGAATCAGGTAACCGTAGTTCCAAATTCTTACAAATTAGTTGACGCAGAACCAATTTCAATTTTTAAAACAATCGTATCTATTCCCGAAGGAATAGTAGATAGAGCAGATTTAATTGCGCTAATTCTTTTAATTGGCGGTTGTTTTTATGTGATTGAAAAAACAGGAGCACTAAAAGAAGGGATTACATTTTTAACTGTAAAACTCAAAGGAAGAGAAGAAATTGTATTAATATTAGTTTCTATTATTTTTTTAATTGCTGGTGCACTTATGGGTTTGCAAGAAGAAATAATTGCAATGATGCCTGTTTTACTCTATTTAACTTCGCGTTTAGGTTATAACGCTTTTGTGGCAATTGCCATAAGTTTTGGATCTGCAATTTTAGGCGCTTCTTTTAGTCCAATTAATCCGTTTGCAGTTGTAATTGCTCAAAAAGAAACTGGTTTAGAATTTCTTTCGGGAAGTGAATTTAGATTAATAATTATGTTTATTGCATTTGTAGTTTGGATGTTTATGATTATTAGATATGCAAATAAAAACAAAATTGAAAAGCTTGTAGAAAAGAATGAATTGATTGAAAAAGTAAGTGTACGAAGTATTCTAATTTTAATACTTGTTGGGATAGCTTTTGTTATTTTGGTTATTGGAATGATGAAATATAACTGGGGATTTAATGAAATGTCAGCAGAATTTTTCGCACTTGGAATACTAGTTGGTTTAATTGGAAAACTAGGAATGAACGGCACTATTGAAACCTATATTAATGGTTTTAAAGAATTAGTTTTTGCCGCTATGATTGTTGGTTTTGCAAGTAGTATTTCAATTATTTTAAAACAAGGAATGATTATAGATTCAATCATATACGGTTTGTTTAAGCCAATGCAATACTTACCAAAAAGCTTAGCGGCTATCTCCATGATGGTTTCTCAATCTTTGTTACATTTTCCAGTTTCAAGTTATTCGGGTCAAGCCATTTTAACAATGCCCATTTTAGCTCCATTATCTGATTTAATTGGAATTTCTCGTCAGGTTTGTGTATTAGCTTATCAATATGGTGCTGTTATGACGGATTTAATTTATCCAACACAAGGCGCTTTAATGGCAATTATAGCCATTGCAGGAATACCTTTTAATAAGTGGTTTAAGTTCATTTTTAAATTTACGTTGGTAATATTAAGCGTTGGAGCTATAGCAATTGTTGTTGCAGTTTATATTGGTTTTTAAATTTTTTATGAAAATTTATTGAGCTATTTTTACTCTTAAATTATGAAGAATTTCTTAGAAATAAAAATAAAATTATATAAAGCTTGTTTGTTGTTTGTTGAAGAAAAACACAACACTGTTACTTCAATTATTGAATCTAACAAAAAATCCTTGTTTTCCGAAACTAAAAGTTCGGCCGGTGATAAACATGAAACAGGAAGAGCAATGTTGCAATTAGAAATGGAGAAAGCTAGTCAACAATTAGCCTCAATTATTGAAATGAAAGAAGTGTTAGCTAAAATAGAGACTCAAAAAACTTCTAAAATTATCTGTTTGGGAAGTTTAATTAAAACTACCAAAGTAAATTATTATTTAGCTATAAGTGTTGGTGAAATAACTATTAATTCTGTGAATTTTTATGCAGTTTCTACAAATTCACCAATTGGAAAACAATTATTAGGGAAAAGTATTGGTGCTGTTATTCCTTTTAATGAAGCTAAAATTTTAGAGATTTATTAAAACATAGTCTTTACAAGGAACCATAACAACAAAATAATCTATTACTTTTTATATTTAATCATGAGATTGCTTCATTTCACTGTGTTGCATTCACAATGACGTGTTATTATAAGGAGTTTCTCACAACGTAGTCATCTTTTACAAAGAAACAGATTGCCGCAGTTTTTCTCAAAACTTCGCAATGACGTGTTATTACGAGGAGTTTTTCACGACGAAGTAATCTGTTGTGTTTTAGATTTAATATTATCTAATAATTATTTTTTTACTTCCAACAGTTGTGTCTGAAATTATTTTTAAAATATAAATTCCTTGTGCTAAATTAGAAACATTTACAGACTCTAAAGTGTTTCCATTAAAGTTTAATTCATCTGTAAATACACGCATACCAGTATAAGTATATAACTCTATTATAGCTTTCCCTAAATATTTACTAGAAGAAATTTTAAACTCTCCATTTGAAACCGTAGGAAATATTGAAATTCCTGTTTTTATAAAAAAGTCGTCATCTACACCTAATAAAGCATCAAGGTCAAGATTAATGGTAATTATCTGATTTGGTAAAAATCCATTGGTTGCATTGGTAATATCAACCATAAAAGTGTCTATTTCAGTTCCTGGTGCAGTATTGTTGTAAGTAATTAAATTATTATTTATATCGTCTTGTGTAAACGTCTCACCAATAGCAATAAATGCAACTCCATTTTTAAATAAAGTATAAGTTGGAAGTTGGGTAATGGTAAATACTTGTTCTAAAGCAGTAGATCCTGCACTTGTAGCTTCTAACCATAAAGGAACTAATTCAGAACCAACACTACTAGATAAAAAATTATAATCATCATGTGGAAAAAGTACAGAATCTGTAACAGTTGCTGCAACAGCCTCGCAAAGTTCTAAAGACCAACTAACCAAAGTTCCAACATCACCACCAAAAGAGTCCGTTAATGTTAAAGTCCAATTACCCGCAGTATCTTCACCATTAAAACTTGATAACGCATTAACGGGTGTGATTAAACCAGTTATTGGGTACGTACAAGATATTAAACTTCCAGAATCATCAAAAGTTGCATTCAAATTTTGATCACCACATTGATTATCAAACAACGTAATTGTTGTTCCTAACGGAGATTCTAAAGTAACTACTAGATCACTAATAAGATCGTGCGTAATATTTAGAGTTACATTTACATCGCTAATTGTAATACTAGACGCTACATTTAAAACATTTGATATTGAACCAGCATCAGGTATTCCAAGATTAATAGTTCCACTATCTATTGGAGCACCACAAGTATCATCTAATGCTAGAGTTTGGAAATTTTTAGTTGTTGAAATTGTCCCTGGAGCAGCTACACAAGCATTTCTACCTCTAACTCTCCAATAATATATTGTTCCTTGTGTTAATGTAAAATCATTTACCCAAGATGTACCTGTTGTTACTTTTTTAGATTTAACAATTGTTGTAAATCCAGGGTCAGTAGCAATATCTAAAAAATAAAAAGTTGCATTAGAAAAAGCATTCCAAGTAAACGTATGTCCAACAATGGCAATACCTGTAGCGCCATTAACTGGAGCTGTAGTATTAGCAACAACAACAGTAAAATCATCAATTGTTAAAGTAACATCTACAGAGAATGTAGCCGCACCACTACCAGTTCCAAGAACTGTAATTGTATATGTTCCCGGTGCAATACCTGTTAAATTTGTAGTAACCATATTAAAATCTACTGGGCCAACTGTTAAGTCTCCAGAAGGAAAGCTATATATAGCGCCCGCAAGCTCTGGATTGGCTGAAGAAGCTGAGAAAGTCGTTGTTTCATCATAATCAACTGTTGTTGCATAGCTAATTGTGAAAGTTGCAGCATCAATTGTATTACACGTATGCACAGGACTATTGACGGGTGTTAATGTAAAACTCCCGGCCATCACCTTTTCAGGAGCATCAACTTCAATTATTTTATTGTTTTTTCCTACAGGATACGTAGCTATTGCTGTTTCGGTATTTTTATAATACCCAACGCTAGTATTTGTAGCAAGCTCAGTATTTATTTTGGCATAGGTATTTAAGCAATAAACTGTGAGTGTTATTGCTAAAAAGAAACCTAAAAAAGTAAGCGCTTTTTTTAACATTTTTTTCGGGGTTATTATATTGTTACTACGGGGTTAATAGTTCGTTTTTCCATGCGTTTTAAACAAAGATAGGAAAAAACTATGAATTAAATTAGTTATTCTTAAACAACTTTCACTTGTAACACATTGATTTTCTTATAGTTGCGTTAACACGCGCATTATTTATGTGTATTTGGATAGCTATTACACTGAATTTCAACGTATAATTATATTATTTAGATATAACCAAAACATCAATAAATTATATATTATTAACGTTTTAATAATATACGTATTTTAGATAAATTCTCTTAGAATAGCCAAAATTGTAAACAAAAACTAACCTTCATTAAATAAAAACAACTTATTCTTCTTCTATATCTTTCAGTAAAAGTTGTAAAGATGTGTTTCCATTCCAATGGTTTTCATCAATATTAAAAACAGCTTTAAAAGAGTTTCCTTTTTGTGTTAGTTGGTGTTTTTCACCCAAACTAAAACCTATTGCATTATATGTTTTTTGATCTGATCCTTGAAAAATGTTCAATTTTAAGTGAGTTTCATCTGCACCCACTTTTTTCCCATAACCATTATCTCTTAATCCACTAGCTGTAAAAGCAGGTTTCATATTTTGAGGTCCATAAGGTTCAAATTGTTTTAATATTCTAAAGAATTTTGGCGAAATTTCTGATAAATTAATTTCTGAATCTATAAAAATTTCAGGTGTTCTAAGCTCGTTAGGTAACGTGTTTTTTACAACTTCTTCAAACTTTGATTTGAAATTTTCGTAATTTGATGGTTCTAAAGTTAAACCAGCTGCATATTTATGACCTCCAAATTGTTCAATAAATTCTGAGCATTTTTCTAATGCATTATATACATCAAACCCTTTTACTGAACGTGCTGAAGCTGCTAATTTATCACCACTTTTTGTAAACACTAAGGTTGGTTTGTAGTAGGTTTCTATCAATCTAGAAGCCACAATACCAATAACACCTTTATGCCAATTTTTAGCATAAACAACTGTTGAAAAAGTATGTTGTTCCTTATTATCTTCAATTTGTTGCAATGCTTCAATAGTGATGTTTTTATCCAACTCTTTTCTATCTGTATTGTTTTTTTCAATTTCTGAAGCAAATTTAACAGCCGTATCAAAATCCATTTCAGTTAAAAGTTCAACCGCATAATTTCCATGTTTAATTCTTCCAGCAGCATTAATTCTTGGTGCAATAGTAAAAACAACATCCGTTATTGTAAATTTTTCTTTTTTTACTTGCTGAATCATTGCTTTGAAACCAGTTCTTGGGTTTTGATTAATTACTTGCAAACCAAAATATGCTAAAATTCTGTTTTCACCCGTAATTGGAACAATATCAGCAGCAATTGCAGTAGCAACCAAGTCTAAGTATTCAACTAAATTATCAATTGTTTGATTTCTTTCACCAGCCAAAGCTTGAATTAATTTGAAACCAACGCCACAACCACACAATTCTTTATACGGGTAATTACAATCTGATCGTTTTGGATCTAAAACAGCAATAGCATTTGGAATTTCATCTCCAGGACGGTGATGGTCACAAATTATAAAATCAATACCTTTTTCTTTTGCGTATTTAACCTTGTCAACGGCTTTTATTCCACAATCTAGCGCAATAATAAGTGTAATTTCATTGTCTTCAGCATAATCTACTCCTTGGAAAGAAATACCGTAGCCTTCAGCATATCTATCAGGAATATAAGTGGCAATGTTTGGATGAATTGTTTTTAAATAAGATGAAACTAATGAAACTGAAGTTGTTCCATCAACATCATAATCTCCATAAACTAATATATTTTCACTCTCAGAAATTGCTTTTTCAATTCTGGCAACAGCCAAATCCATATCTTTCATTAAATATGGATTGTGTAATTTATTCAAATTGGGCCTGAAAAAATCTTTGGCTTGTTCAAAAGTTTCTATTCCACGATTGACTAACAATTTAGCAATGGTGTTTTCAACTCCTAATTCTTGAGCCAATTTTGAAGTTATTTGAGGATTTATTTCGGATTTTAATGTCCAGCGCATAGCATTGCTTTTTCCTCAAAAGTAAGCAAATTATTTTATTGCTCTATGTATAAAATTTCTGTTGTAAGTTTAGAAAATTGGCGAAACATTTCCATGACACCGCAGTAACGATCAACTGAAAGGTTTACCGATTTTTCAATTTTATCTTTTTTAAAATCGCTTCCATAAAAACGGTACGTTACATGAACTTTATCGTAATATTTTGGGTGTTCATCAGTTAAATTAGCTTCAACTTCAATTTTAAAATCATCAACCTCAGCACGCATTTTTTTCAAAAGTGAAGCAACATCCATTGCTGTACAACCAGCCATAGCTGTTAACATCATTGCTTTTGGACGTAACCCTTTCCCTTGGCCTCCAACTTCTTCAGCTGCATCAATCATAACACTTCCTTCAGGCGCTACAGATTCAAAAAGCATTTGCCCTTTCCAATTAACTTCTATTTTATTTGTCATAATAGTTTTAATTTTAAAAGTGCAAATTTAAAAGAATTATACTGCATATTGGTAACATTCTTTACAATTTAACTACTAAACCACAGTTAAAAATGAGTGCAGGAGGTCACATAGTGGATATGATGAACAGAATAAGGAAAAATGCAGCCTTAAAAGTTTCTCGTAGAAATAAATTTAAAGGAAATAATAGAAAAATAAATTTTTCAAAGAAAGAACAACCAAAACCTGAATATGATTTTCCTGAAATCTCTATATCAAAATTAAAACTAATTAAAACTAAAATTAAAGAAGAGGCTAGAAAAGAGTATCGTAAACAACATATATATTGGTTATTTTTTGCAATTGGCGTTTTTGTAATCTTTATGATTTTTAATTATTATTAATATTCTCATCATATAATTTGTACCTTTATGAGTATCTTATTAGTTTATTGTATGCTATGTTAAAATTAATTAGTTGCTATGAAGCTTAAATATAAAATATACCCAAAAAAGAAGCTGTTAGTTGAAATTATTTCAGGTACTTTTAATTTCACGGAGTTAAAAACTTTATTTGAAAAACTTAGTGCAGACGAACAATTCATGCAATTTGATAAGGTGCTAACCAACGTGGCGCAAGCTAAATTTAAGATTTCTATTTTTGAAGTTAATGAATACATTAAATTTGTTAAAAACATGACAAAAGAGAGGGAGGTAAAGTGGGGTATTATTACTTCTAAACCAAAAGCCACTGCTTTATCAATGTTAATTACCTTTGACCCTTTTTTTAGAAAAAACACAAAGGTTTTTAGCACACTAGAAGCTTCTATAAAATTTTTAAATATTGATTTTGAAAAAGAAAATTTCCTAGAAAACGATTATATAATTATTGATTTTTAATAATTATATAATCGTACATCATATAATTCCCTTACTTTTTAAATGAAAACTTCAAAAGAAACCATTGAAAAATGGAAAAAAGAAATTATTAAAACCGAGCAAAGTTTTGCTGAAATGGTTAAAAAAGAAGGTGTTAAAAGTGCTTTTCTAACTTTTTCTGATGAAAAAGCAGTATTAATGCGAAACAACTCATTAATAAAAGGCCAAAAAGAGATGTGCATTTATTTTGAAAATCAATCAGAAAAAAATACACTTATTAAGCTTGTTTGGGAAACCAGCTTTGTTGAAGTTTCAAATTCTGGAGATTTAGGCTACACTTATGGAAAATACAACTACTCATATCTAAATCCTGAAGGGAATACAGTTAAAACCAATGGTGTTTTTCATACTGTTTGGAAAAAACAAGCTGATGATACATGGAAATTTGTTTGGGATTAATACTTGAATATGCTCAATTCTAAATACTATTAATATTACTCTTAATGTTAAAACAATTATGTATTTTTACGCTGTAAAAATATTTATCATTTTTTAATGTCTCAAAAAAGATTTACCACTTTATTTTCTTTATTCTTTTCAATTTTTTTAATTCAAAACAATTGGGCGCAAATTCCTCCAATTGTTACAGCTACTGGAAATCAATTATACTGTCCGTTAAGTCAACAAAATATTGTTACAAACTTTGATATTATTCCAGGTGATGCAGAAATAAATCAACTATTTATACAAATTTCAGAAAACTACATACAAGGTGAAGATACACTAACGTTACTTGGAAGTCATCCAACTATTTCAACTTCTTGGGATGCGCTTGAAGGAAAATTAAATTTATCCGCTTTAACTCCATCAGCAACTGCATATTTAGATTTAATTGCCGCTGTAAAAGATGTTGTTTTTGAAAGTAGTACTTCCTTAATTTCAGGTGAGAAATTATTTTCAATTACTATAGATGAGGCTAATTATTTACCATCTAACGGACATTTTTATGAATTTGTGCCTGATAAAGGAATCTCTTGGACAGCTGCAAAAACTGCTGCTGAAAGTAAATTTCATTATGGATTACAAGGTTATTTAGCAACTGTAACTTCAATTGAAGAGGCTCAAATAACAGGTGAACAATCTTCAAATTTTGGATGGATTGGTGGTAGTGATTCTGAAATTGAAAATACATGGAAATGGATGACAGGCCCAGAAGCTGGATTAACTTTTTGGTTTGGTACGGCTGGGGGAACTACAATTGGTGCCGATATACCTTTTGCCTTTTGGAATTCAGGCGAACCCAATAATTTAGGAAATGAAAATTATGCACATATTACAGCTCCTGGCGTGGGCCTGCCCGGTTCTTGGAATGATTTAGCTGAATCAGGTGATCCAGATTCTGACAGCGATTATCACCCTCAAGGTTATATTGTTGAATATGGTGGAATGCCAGGCGATCCTATATTAAATATTTCAGCGAGCACAAAAATTAGTGTTCCTAAAATTAGTTCAATTACAGAAGAATCAAATTGTGGTATAGGCACAGTTTCATTATCAGCCACAGCAACTTTAGGTGCTACAATTTTATGGTTTGACTCGTTAACTGGAGGAAACATAGGGTCTGGCCCTAATTTTACAACACCTTCCATAAGTTCAACTACTACTTTTTATGTTTTAGCTTCTTCAACTGTTTTATGTGAAGAAGGTATTAGAACACCTGTAATTGCAACAATATATAACATCCCAACAATAACTTCTGTAATTGAAACTCAAATTTGTGGTTCAGGAACTGGGACTATTTCAGCTACTTCTTCCGCAGGAATTGTGAATTGGTACGACAATCTAGGTAACTTTATTATTTCAGGAAACAACTATTCTCCAACAGTTACCAACACTACAACCTTTTATGTTGATGCTACTGAAAATGGATGTACAACTACAAGTAGAACTCCTGTTACTTTAACGGTTCAACATACAGCTTCACCTTCTGGAGTGAATATTCAAACGTTTTGCGATATTGAAAATAAATCAATAGCTGATTTATCAGTTGTAGGAAGTGCTGTTTTATGGTATGATACCCCTTCCGCAGGAAACCTTTTAAATATTTCTGAAATACTAACTAACACTACTTACTACGCTTCGCAAACTGTAAATGGATGTGAAAGCCCAACTAGATTAGCTGTTAGTGTTACTATTTTTGATACAGTTGTACCTCTTCAGCCAATAGATATTCCTATAATGAATGTGTGTGATAACTTATTAGATGGAGATGATACAAATGGTATTGTAAACGTAGATTTAACTTCAAACGCTTCCGTTTTATTAAATGGAAAATCAGCTTCCAATTTCACCTTAACATATTTTACAGATGCTGCTTATTTAAGTCCAATAAACCCAACTTCATTTTCTAATAGTGTTTCTGGTGGACAAACTATTTATGTTCGTATAACTAATAATCTTGACGCTTCTTGTTTTACTGATATTTCTTTCCAATTAAAAGTAAATCCTTTACCTGTTTTATTAAATACTGAAGTTATTTTGGAACAATGTGACGATGATTTAAGTAATGATGGATTTAGCATTTTTAATTTAAATGAAGCCAATGAATTAATTTCTACAAATCACCTAAATGAAACCTTTGAGTTTTATACTGATAATGTACATACACAATTAATTAACAACCCAATAGCTTACAAAAACCCAATAGTTCTTAATAGTGAAGTTTTTGTAAAAGTTATCACCAAAAATAGTTGTGAACGTTTTGCTAAAATAGTTTTAAAAGTAGGCGCTACACAAATACCTTCTGATTTTTTGTTAGAATATTATGCTTGTGAAGATAATCCTTCAAATAACCAAGATGGGAAAACTTTATTCGATTTTAGCGATGCAGAACAACAATTAATTGATAGTAAACCAATATTTTCATCACAATTAGTTAGAATTTCATTTTATGCAAATTTAAATGATGCCCTTTCTGAAATTAATGCAATAGTAAACATTTCTAATTATGAAAATACAACTGCTTGGGAACAACAAATTTATGTTAGAATTGATAGTGATGATGTAAACGCATGTTTAGGATTAAGCCATGTAATTACATTGCATGTTGAAGCGTTACCAATTGCCAATAATGTTACTATTGATAGACAATGTGATGATGATTTTGATGGACTATTCTCTTTTGATACTTCAACTATTGAAAACACTGTTTTAAATACTCAAACAAATGCAACAGTTAGTTATTTTGATGAAAATGGAACTACTTTATCAAGTCCATTGCCAAATCCTTTTTTAACCAAAAGCCAAATTATTACAATTAGAGTTACAAATAATAATACCAATGTTTCTACCGGAGCTTGTTTTGATGAAACTACATTGGAATTTATTGTAGATAAAAAGCCAATAGCATATTCTATTCCAAATATAATAGAATGCGACGATGATTTTGATGGACTATTCTCTTTTGATACTTCAACTATTGAAACTACTATTTTAAACGGACAACCAGGAATGTTAGTTTCTTATTTTGATGAAAATAACACCCCATTATCAAGCCCGCTTCCAAACCCATTTTTTACTGATACAAAAACAATTACCGTTAAAGTAGAAAATGAATTAAATACTAATTGTATTGCTGTAACAACGGTTAACTTTATTGTTAATCCTAAACCTCAATTTGAGTTAGATGAAACTGCAGTTTATTGTTTAAACCTACCTCCAATTACTGTTGAAACTTACAATGCTTCTGGCAATTACACATATCAATGGGAAAATAATAGTGGACTTATTATTAGCACTAATTTTTATGCTGAAATTTCAAGCCCTGGTGAATATACTGTAATTGCAACCTCACTTGGAGGCTGTAAATCTCTTCCTAAAACCATACTTATTGAACCTTCAATTATTGCTACAATTACTGAAAATGATATTACAATAGTTGATGATTCTGAAAATAATTCTATTACAATTGCAACCGGTAATTTAGGAATTGGAGATTACGAATTTGCTATCAAAAAGTCCGATGAATTTAGTTCTTCTTTTCAAGATGAACCTTATTTTGAACAACTAACACCTGGGGTTTACACTGTTTTTATAAGAGATAAAAATAATTGTGGAATTGCACAAATTGATGTTTCAATTATTGGATTCCCAAAATTTTTTACTCCAAATAATGATGGCGCAAATGATACTTGGAAAGTATTAGGTGTAAATGAAAATTTTTATGCTACTTCAAATATTTTTGTTTTTGATAGGTTTGGAAAACTAGTTACCAAAATAGACCCAACAAGTAATGGTTGGGATGGTTTTTTTAATGGCGTGAGATTACCTTCAACAGATTATTGGTTCTCTGTTGAGTTAATAGATATTAACGGAACTATTAGAACTAGAAAAGGACACTTTAGTTTAATTAGACGTTAATTAAAATAATTCCTGAAGTACTTTAGCAACTCCATCATTTTTATTAGTATCGGTAATTTTATGTGCAATTTGAAGTACTTCATCTTTTGCATTTGCAACTGCAACTCCTAAACCAACAGCTTTTAACATTTTAATATCGTTATAATTATCACCAAAAGCGACTACGTTTTTTATTGAAATTTCAGGATAACAATTTTTTAATAATACTTCAATAGCTGTTTTTTTTGAAATTGAATGATGTGAAATTTCAATGTATGTTGGCTTAGAACGATACAACATAATTTCATTTGAAAAGTTTTTTTCTAATAGTGTATATAACGCATCTATTTCAGTTTCATCGCCCATACACATAATTTTATGCGCACCTTTCTTTTCTAGTTTCCATTGAGATAAAACAGCTTTATTTGATTTTATAACTGGAGTAACTTTGGTGTTATTAGCTTCTCTTTTTGCCCAAAAATCCATTGATGGCACATACCATTCATCTGCATAATACAAGCTTAAATGAATTGAAGTTGTTGAACATTGATTTATAATTACTTCTAAAACTGTATTGCAAATTACTGTTGAATGTAAAATAGTGTCATTATCTAAAATCAACCCGCCATTATATGCAATTATTGGAGTGGTTTCATTTTTAAATTGCTGTTGTAAATGCCTCATAGCTTTTGGCATTCTAGAAGAAATAAGCACAAACGGAATTGGAGAAATTCGCTGTACTTCACTAATTGTAGCTTCAGATAGTTTTCTGTCTTTATTTAAAAGTGTTCCATCAATATCTGTACAAATTAATTTATAAGCCATCATTTCATTTTTTCAGATGTAAAAATAAGCAATCAAATGTTAGCATCCCTATTGAGTTTTAAACACTATTTTTTGATATTTTTTTACAAAACCAATTATTAAAACAATTCACTTACCTTTGCCGCCATGAAATTTACAGACTTAGGAATTAACGACCAAATCTTGAAAGCTTTAGAAGATGAAGGTTACACACATCCAACACCTATTCAAGCAGAAGCAATTCCTATTTTATTAGATAGAAAAGATTTACTAGGATGCGCACAAACAGGAACTGGTAAAACTGCTGCGTTTACAATTCCAATATTACAACATCTTTACAATAGTAAAAATGACCATAAAGGACAACGAAAAGTTAGAGCGCTAATTGTGACCCCAACACGTGAATTAGCCATACAAATTGCACAAAACATAACTGATTACGGAAAATATACAGGTATTACCAATGTGGTTATTTTTGGTGGTGTAAAACAGCGATCACAAACTGATGAATTAAGAAGAGGGACAGATATTTTAGTAGCAACTCCCGGGCGTTTGTTAGATTTAATTTCGCAAGGGTTTATCTCTTTAAAGTATATAAAATACTTTGTATTAGATGAAGCTGATCAAATGTTGGATATGGGTTTTATTCATGATATTAAAAAAATAATTGCCAAATTACCAGAAAAAAGACAATCACTTTTCTTCTCAGCTACAATGCCTTCTTCAATTATAGATTTATCGAGTAAAATTCTTGGTAACTATCAAAAAGTAACCATAAAACCAAAACAGGCAACTGCTGAAAAAGTAAAACAAGCTATTTATTTTGTTAGTAAACCTAATAAATCTAAATTGCTAATTCATCTTATAAATGAAAACCCAAACGCTTCAGTACTTGTGTTTTCAAGAACAAAACATGGAGCAGATAAAATTGTTAAGATTTTAGGAAAATCGCAGATAAAATCTGCCGCAATTCATGGAAACAAATCACAAGGTGCCAGACAACGTGCTTTAGGTAATTTTAAAGATGGGAAACTAAACGTATTAATTGCTACAGATATTGCTGCACGTGGTATTGATGTTGAAGATTTATCTTTAGTTGTAAATTATGATTTACCAAATATTCCTGAAACCTATGTGCATAGAATTGGACGAACTGGAAGAGCTAAAGCGAGTGGTATTGCTTTGTCTTTTTGTAATATTGAAGAAAAAGCATATTTAAAAGATATTCAGAAATTAATTAACCAGCAAATTCCTGTAATAAGTGAACATCCATTTGTTGATGATGAAATTGAATCAGCTCCAATTCCAAAAGGTCCTTCAAAAAATCAAAAGAAAAAGATAAAACATCATTCGGCACAAAAACCTAGAGGTGGTGAAACTAAAAACCCAAACCAATCTAGAAGAAATGCGTCAAAAAAGCGTCGCCGTTATTAACATAAGTTTACTTTAAACAACAAAACCCATAATAAGATACAAAACTGTACTTATCAATCCACCAATTAAAGCATAAGGTAATTGCGTTTTAACATGGTCAATATGGTCACTTGCTGATGCCATTGAAGAAATAATTGACGTATCGGAAATTGGTGAACAATGATCTCCAAAAACACCACCACCTAATGTTGCTGCAATTACCAAATGTATATTTGCGCCATGAATTTCAGCCATAGGTAAAGAAATGGCTAACATAATTGCAAAAGTTCCCCAAGAAGTTCCTGTAGAAAATGCAATAAATGAGCTAATTAAAAAAACAATAGCAGGTAATAATTCAGGCGAAAGCCATTCTTTAGAAACAGTTGCAATATATTCTCCTGTTCCTAATTGATTACAAGCATCTCCAATGGCAAAAGCTAGTAACATTAATAACGCTAAAGGCATTAATTCACTAATTCCTTTTAATGTTAAATCTACCATTTCCTTGGTTTTCATAATTCCTTGTATACGATATAAAATCATGGCTACAAAAAGTGCTGCTACAACTGCATATAATACTGATGAAGATCCTGATCCTTTTCCTATGGCCTGTGAAAAATGATGTCTGAAAGAACTATAATTTTCAACTTTATCCCAACCTGTGTACGCTAAATTAATAGGCATCATTACCACCATAGTTACTAAAGGAATAACCATATTATAGGCTTTTGCTTTAATTCCTTCTTTAGGCGGATATGATGTTACTATTTCTGAAATCATTGGTTTAGAACCTTCATTCATAAGCTTACCAGTTTCTTTGGTTCGCTTTTCAGCTTTTGCCATAGGTCCAATATCTTTTTTAAAAATAATAACAGCCGCTAAAATTAATAAAGCTACAATTGGGTAAAAATTATATTTAATGGAGATTATTAGTGTAGCAAAGGGGGTTTCTATGCCTTGAGTTATTAATAAACCCATAATAAATGCTCCCCAAGCGTTAAAAGGAATTAAAATTGAAGTTGGTGCTGAACTAGAATCGGCTATATATGCTAGTTTTTCTCTTGGGATTTTTAATTTATCAAAAATTGGACGGTATAAAGTACCTACTGTTAGTGAACTAATACTTGTTTCTACAAATAAAACAACACCCGTAACCATTGCTAATAATTGTACAATTACCCTACTATAACCTGTTTTCTTTTGTTCAAAATAAGTTATTAAAATGTTTAATTTATTTACAAAGCCTTCAACACCTCTTGAATATTGAATAAATAATAATAAAGCACCAACTAAAGCGCTAAACATAATTGTTCTTGTATTTCCTTCAGATTTAAACACATTCACCATTCCTTCTAAAGCGGCTAATGTTCCTGTAAGAAAGTTCCAGTCGTTCATTATAAACCATGAAAACCAGATTCCAAAAAATAATGCGATATAAACTTGTTTGGTTCTTAATGCAAAAATAATAGCGATAACTGGTGGAAGAATTGATAAAAATCCATAATCATTCATAAAGAGGAGTGTAAATATGTAGTAAAAATTAAATGTGCAGCCTAATTCCAACTAATTTTAGGATTACTTTTAATATTGAATTATAGTAAATAATTTACAGTTGAAAATTTGGCTTTTTATTTGTTTCGAACATAAATTAATTTAAAACGACCCGTTGTTTTATCTTTTTGTTCAATTTCAAACTGTTTTAAAGATTTAAACAGTTGTGTTAGTTTTTGAAATCCAAAATTACGTGCATCAAAATTGGGTTGTTTCTTTAAAAGAAATGAACCTACATCGCCCATAAAAGCCCAACCATCATCATCAGCAGCATCAGAAACAGAATTTTTTAATAACTGAATTACTTTTGGAGTAATTTTATCTAGTTTCACATTTTTATGTGTTCTAATTCCATCTTTGTTATCATCTTCCGTTTCCAAAATTTCTAGATAAATAAATTTATCACAAGCAACAATAAATGGATTTGGGGTTTTCTTTTCGCCAATTCCGTACACAACAAGTCCTTCTTCTCTTAAACGTGTTGCTAATTTTGTAAAATCACTATCTGATGAAACCAAGCAAAAACCATTGACTTTTTCAGAATATAAAATATCCATAGCGTCAATAATCATAGCTGAATCTGTAGCATTTTTCCCTGTTGTATAGCCATATTGTTGTATTGGAGTAATGGCATTTTCAAGTAAAATGGTTTTCCATTTTCCTAATTGTGGTTTGGTCCAATCACCATAAATACGTTTTATAGTGGGCGTACCATATTTAGTAATTTCTTCCATCATTTCTTTAATGTATTTTGAAGGAATGTTATCACCATCAATAAGTACTGCTAATTTTATATCTTTTATCATATTGCTAAAGGTAATGAAAATTTAGTTTTAATTTCTCTAGTATCTAATTACTAACAATCCGCATAAAAATAATTCATAAAAAAGTATCTTTGAATGAAAATTACAATTGAACTCACACAAATTTAGAGATGGATAAATTAATAAAAAATCATTTAAAAGGTAAAAAAGTATTACTGCTTTTTCTACTCACTAATTTTGTTTATGGGTTTATGTTACTAGTAACTATTCCTAAAGTAATGAGTTTTTCTAATGGAATAAAGCTACTAGATATGATGCCCATTGGCTATAATACTGAGTATGTAAACACTCTTTTTAATACACTTGGTGAAAAAGGGAGGTTTTTATATTTATACAGGCAAATTCCAATAGATATGGTTTATCCTTTTTTATTCGGAGTCAGTTATTTTTTAATCCTTGCCTATTTTCTAAATAAATTAAACAAGTTAAAATCACCATTTTATTACTTGTGTTTTCTGCCAATTATTGCTGGTATATTTGATTATTTTGAAAATATAGGAATCATTTTTATGCTTTCTAATTACCCTAGCTATTCTCAAAACTTAATAATGAGTACCAACCTATTTACCATTATTAAAAGCATCACTACTTCAATTTATTTTATGATATTAATTGTAGTACTTATATTAGTTGGAATTAAAAACTTTAAATTGAAAACAGAATTTAAATCATTCTAAATAGCTTATTTTTGCAAAATAATATGATTTCAAAAAACACAGATAAAGAACAACCAAACAATCCACTTCACGGTGTTAAATTAGCAGAAATTATTCAGTATTTAGTTGTAACATATGGCTGGGAAGAACTTGGAATTCGTATTAAAATAAACTGTTTTAATAACAATCCAACCATTAAATCTAGCCTTAAGTTTTTAAGAAAAACACCATGGGCAAGAACTAAAGTTGAAAACTTATACCTAAAAAGTATTGAAAAATAAAGTTTAGTTTATCTATCTTCTTCACTAAAAAAGTACTTATAAATATCCGTATCTTTGCAGAAATCTTGTTTTAAAAAACACACATGCAATTTAAAGACTTAAAGTTAAATAAATCTATTTTAAAAGCCCTTTTAGAGCTAAATTATGAGGTTCCAACACCTGTTCAACAGCAAACCATTCCGTTGGTTTTGGCAAAAAAAGATGTAATTACTACAGCCCAAACAGGAACTGGAAAAACAGCTGCTTTTGCACTACCAATTTTACAAATGTTGTTTAACAAACAAGATTCTGGTAAAAAAGGAAAAAAAATAAGAGCTTTAATAGTCAGTCCAACAAGAGAATTGGCTCTACAAATTCAGGAAAATTTTAATGCTTATAGTAAATTTTCTAATTTAAAAACTACTGTTATTTATGGTGGAACTTCTATTGATCCTCAAAAAGATATATTACGCAAAGGTGTTGATATTTTAGTTGCTACACCTGGTAGGTTGCTAGATTTACACAAACAAGATTGCTTAAATTTCGATTATGTAGAAACCTTAGTGTTAGATGAAGCCGACTTAATGTTGGATATGGGATTTATTGATGATGTTCGAAAAATTGAACGTTTATGTCCAAAGGAAAAACAGCTATTGTTATTTTCTGCAACTATGCCAGAAAAAGTTGTTCAACTAGCAAATACCATTTTAAAAGACCCTGAAACGGTAAACGCAACACCATCATCCTCAGCCGCACAAAATGTAAATCAGCTGTTATTTTATGTTGATAAACAGCATAAAATGGAATTATGTTTGCATTTATTAAGAAACAACATTGAAGGAAATATTTTAATTTTTAGACGTACCAAAATGGGTATTGCTAAATTAGAAAAAATGCTAAAAGGCAACGATTTTAAGGTTGAAAGTATTCACGGTGATAAAACTCAAAACGACAGAGAAGATGCCTTAGAAAAGTTTAAAGAAGGAAAAGCCACTGTATTAATTGCTACAGATGTTGCAGCACGTGGTATTGATATTGATAACTTAGATGCCGTTATAAATTTTGATATTCCAAATATTTCAGAAACCTATATTCATAGAATTGGAAGAACTGGTAGAGCTGGTAATTCTGGTGCCGCATTCTCATTTTGCTCAGCTGATGAAAAACCATATATTGCTGGAATTCAACAGTTATTAAATACAACAATACCTGTTATGGATGAGCATCCATACGTTTTAGACCCAAAGGCTAAAAGAGAAGTGCATAGAACTCCTGGGAAAAGTAAGCACAGACCAAATAGAAAATCTGAAGCTTCAAAAAAGAATAAAAAGCGTTGGTATTAATTCAACTAATTCTGGTTTCTTTTTAATTAATACATAATTACGGATTTGATTTCTTTTAATTTTTCAACTTTATAATAACGTATTTTACCTTTAAATATATAACTTACAATAGCCTCATCTTCTTGAATTTCAAAAGGGATGTTTTTTAAAATATTTGGAGGTGTATTACCATACTCTTTCTCTGCATTTTTATGTAAAACATAATCATTTTTAGTATTTGGATATATAAAGGTTCCTATAAAAACAATAGGTTCAGTATTTTTATTAGACTTTAATTTTGTTTTCATATTTCTAAAAAAAACAGTATCTAATTGAATCTCTGGATTGTCAATTATGATAGAAATATTAATTCCTTTAACACCTGGTTGTCCACCAACCCATGTATTATACGTTGCTTTTGTAACTTTAAACGGGTGATTTTCTTTTGAAATATCTTTTGTAGCACTACAAAACGTACATGTTAAAAGAATTATAACCGAACTAAAAATAACTGTAAATTTACTCATAACTATACTATTTAATCAATCATATACAAAGTGTGTACCAAACTATAAAAAAAGAGCTTATCTGTACAGATAAGCTCTTTTAATGTTTTGTTTTTATTCAATACCTCAACCTTTTAAGGAATTTGGTTTTGTTTAGTTATTCAAAGCCTCAGCACCACCAACAATTTCTAAAATTTCGCTTGTAATAGCTGCCTGACGGGCTTTATTATAAGTTAATAGTAAATCGTCACGTAATTCAGTTGCGTTATCTGTAGCCTTATGCATTGCGGTCATACGAGCACCATGTTCAGCTGCAAATGAATCTCTAATAGCTTTATACAATTGTGTTTTTAACGACTTTGGTATTAATTCTAAAACAATTTCAGCTTTTGAAGGTTCAAAAAGATAATCAACATTTGTAGTTGTGTCACTTTCTATTGGTGCAATTGGTAAAAACTGCTCAATAGTTTCAATTTGTGTTGCTGCATTTTTAAATTGGTTGTACACCAATTCAACTTTATCATAAGCTCCTTCAGCAAATAAATTCATTATTTTTTCAGCAACTTCAGCAACATTATCAAATGTTAAATCATCAAAAATTTCATTATGGTTTTCAATTACGTTGTTACTTTTTGCAAGAATATCGTTTCCTTTTTTACCAATAGTTAACAAATCAACTTGTTTACCTGTGTAATTTTCTTCAATATTTTTGATGGTTGCCTTAACTACACTTGAATTAAAACCACCACACAAACCTCTATTTGAAGTAATTACTACTACTAATACTTTTGAAACTTCTTTTTGCTCAGAATAAATTCCACCAACTTCACCTTCTAAAGTTGCACTTAAACTTTGTAAAAGTTCTGTTAACTTATTAGCATACGGACGCATTTGAGTAATTGCATCTTGCGCTTTTTTCAACTTTGCAGCCGATACCATTTTCATGGCACTGGTAATTTGCATTGTTGAACCAATGGATGTAATTCTGTTACGTATTTCTTTTAAGTTTGCCATTTTAAATTTGGTATCTAGTTTTGAGTATTTAGTATTGAATGATTCAATACTAAATACTCAAAACTAATTTATGCGTATTTTGCTGAAACTTCCTTTGCTGCACTTGTTAAAGTGTCAATAACATCATCAGTTAATTTACCCGCTTTTAAAGTATCTAAAGTATCTCTATGTTTTGCATTTAAATACTGAATGTAATCACTTTCAAATTCTTTAACCTTTTCTACAGGAACATCTCTTAATAAATTTTTAGAACCTGCATAAATAATTGCAACTTGATCTTCAACTTTAAACGGATCGGCTTGATTTTGCTTTAAAATCTCCACATTACGTTTTCCTTTTTCAATTACATTCATAGTTGCTGCATCTAAATCTGAACCAAACTTTGCGAAAGCTTCTAACTCACGGTATTGTGCTTGATCTAATTTTAAAGTACCTGCTACTTTTTTCATTGATTTTATTTGTGCGTTTCCTCCTACACGTGATACCGAAATACCTACGTTAATTGCAGGACGTACACCTGAGTTAAATAAATCAGACTCTAAGAATATTTGTCCATCAGTAATAGAAATTACGTTTGTTGGAATATAAGCTGATACATCTCCTGCTTGCGTTTCAATAATTGGTAAAGCTGTTAATGAACCTCCACCTTTTATCTTTCCTTTTAAAGAATCTGGTACGTCATTCATTTGAGCAGCAATGGTATCATCATTAATTACTTTTGAAGAACGTTCTAATAAACGAGAGTGTAAATAAAATACATCTCCTGGATATGCTTCACGTCCCGGTGGGCGACGTAATAACAATGAAATTTCACGGTACGCAACTGCTTGTTTAGATAAATCATCATAAACAATTAATGCAGGGCGACCTGTATCTCTAAAATATTCACCAATTGCAGCACCTCCCATTGGAGCGTATACCTGCATTGATGCAGGATCGGAAGCATTAGCAGCAACTATTGTTGTATATGCCATTGCTCCTTTTTCTTCTAATAAATTTGCAATTCCAGCAACTGTAGATGCTTTTTGTCCAATTGCAACATATATACAATATACTGGTTCACCAGCATCGTAAAATTCTTTTTGATTGATAATAGTATCAATAGCAACTGTAGATTTTCCTGTTTGACGGTCACCAATAATAAGTTCACGCTGACCTCTACCAATAGGAATCATTGCATCAACAGCTTTTACACCTGTTTGTAATGGTTCAGTTACTGGCTGACGAAAAAGTACACCAGGCGCTTTACGCTCTAAAGGCATTTCAAAAGTTTCCCCTTGAATTGCTCCTTTACCATCAATTGGTAAACCTAATGCATTTACAACACGTCCAACAATTCCTTCACCTACTTTTAGTGAAGCAATTCTTTCAGTACGTTTTACTGTTGAACCTTCAGTAATTAATTTAGAATGCCCTAATAAAACAACACCTACGTTGTCTTCTTCTAGGTTTAATACAATTCCTTCTAATCCACCTTCAAACTCAACTAATTCACCGTATTGAACATTAGATAAGCCATAGACACGTGCTATACCGTCACCTATTTGTAGTACTGTTCCAACTTCGTTTAATGAAGCTGACGCTTCAAATCCGGCTAATTGTTGTTTTAAAATCGCTGATACTTCAGCTGGTTTTATTGATGCCATTTTATATAATTTTTAAAACTAAAATCTTTTTTATGTTATTCAATTTAGCTTTCGCTTTCAAATTGTCTTTTTAATCCTTGTAATTTATTTGCAATACTTGCATCGTATTGAACATCTCCAATACGTAATATAAATCCGCCAATAATATCAGGGTTTATATTGTTTTCAATTGTTGCTTCTTTTCCTGTAATTTCTTTTACTTTACTTAAAACTTGTTTGTTTAAAGCTTCGGTTAATGGAACTGCAGTGGTTACTTGTGCAACTTCTATTCCTTTTAGTGTATCAAAAAGAATAGTATATTTTTTTGCTACTTCATTTAAAATTGACAATCTTTTATTATCAATTAACAAATCTAGTAAACCTGTACTTAAACTTGTTATTTTTGAAGAAAACACTTTTTTTATAGCTGTCTTTTTTAATTCAGATTTAATAATTGGGCTACTTAGCAACAATTGTAAATCTTCACTTTCTTCAATTGTATTTGCAATTAACAACATATCATCATTCACTTGAACTTCTTTGTTTTGTTCAAGTGCAAAACTTAGTATTGCTTTTGCATATCTTATTGCTGCTCTAGATCCGCTCATTTGAATTTAATTAGCTAATAGTTACTTCTTTTAATAAATCTTCAACAAGTTTTGTTTGCTTGTTTTTATCAGATAATTCACCTCTAACAACTTTTTCAGCGATATTAATAGATAATTCAGCTACCTGATTTTTTAAATCTGCAATTGCAGCTTGTTTTTCAGATTGAATTGTTGCTTGAGCTTGTTCTACAACTTTATTTGCTTGTACTTGAGCTTCATCTTTAGCTTCGGTAATAATTGCATCTTTCATTTCGCGCGCCTCTTTTAAAAGTATATCACGCTCAGCACGTGCTTCTTTTAAAATTCTAGCGTTATCTGCATTTAAATTTTGCATTTCTTTACGCGCATTCTCAGCTTCATCTAATGCACTTTTAATACCTTCTTCCCTTTCACTTACCGAATTTAAAATTGGTCCCCAAGCAAATTTTTTCAATAAAAGTACCAATCCAACAAATAAAATTAATTGCCAGAAAAATAACCCTAATGAAAACTGTTCTATTAACTTATCCATGTTTATTTGGTGTTATATATAATTTAATTTCTAATTTAAAAACAGTAGCTACAACCAACCGTTGTAGCTACTTGTTGTTAGTTTTGTTATGCAGCAAATAATGCAGCAAATCCAATACCTTCAATTAACGCTGCTGCAATTAGCATCGCTGTTTGAATTTTTCCTGAAGCTTCTGGTTGACGTGCAATAGCGTCCATTGCTGAACCACCAATTCTACCGATACCTAAACCAGCACCAATAACGATTAAACCTGCTCCTACAATTTCTGGAATATTCATAATATATATAATTAATTAATTAAACATTCAATTTTAATGATCATCGTGTTCTTCAACAGCCATACCAAAATATAGTGCTGATAACATGGTGAAAATATATGCTTGTAGCGCTGCTACTAATAACTCTAAAAGAGCCAATGCAAAAGCCAACCCGAAAGATAGTGGGCTACCAATCCAGCTTTTGAAAATAAACATTAATCCAATAATACTCATTAATACAATATGACCTGCTGTAATGTTTGCATACAAACGAATCATTAATGAAAAAGGTTTTATAATAGTTCCTAACAATTCAATTGGCGCTAAAATAAATTTCATTGGTACTGGTACACCTGGCATCCAAAAAATGTGTTTCCAGTAATTTTTATTTGCGGTAAATGTTGTTAAAATGTATGTAATTAAAGCTAATGCTAGTGTTACTGCAATATTGTTGGTTACGTTTACACCTAATGGTGTTAAACCTAATAAGTTTATAATCCACACAAAGAAAAATACCGTTAGTAAATAACTCATGTATTTCTTATAGTGTTTTTTACCAATGTTAGGAATTGCAATATCGTCTCTTATATACAATACTATTGGTTCTAGTAAACGTCCCATTCCTTTTGGCATTAATCCATTTTTTTTATAAGACTTAGCCATTCTACTAAACATAAAGAACATTAATAACCCAACTAAGAAAATAACAGTTACGTTTTTAGTTATTGAAAAATCTAAAGGTTTTGCATTTGTTGGATGATGATGGTCATCTAAATTGATGGTTCCTTCAGCGTTTGTTTTGTATATTTTATTGTGAAATACTTTGTAATAATTACCGCTAACATTAGCAACAGTTTCTCCGTGGTGAAATTTAGAGGAAGAAAATACTTTTAAACCGCCATCAAATAAAATTACTGGTAAAGGTGCACTCCAATAAATATGTTCCCCAGTATCATTTGTATATGAAAACAAACTAAAATCGTAAGAATCTAATAAGTGATGATTAATGTACTCTTTAATCTCAGTTCTTAGGCTTCCTTTTTCCGAATCACTACTTTCTACATGAACAGTTTCCTTTTCAGGTGTGTCATGTTGTGCTTTTACCGATATTGTTACAGTTAAAAATAGTAACGTAAGTATTTTTACTAAGGTAATTCTATGCATATCACTTTATTAATGCTGTTTTCTAAAAATATTTTGCAAATGTACGTTTTTATATTAGAATCCAAAAAATAATTCCTTTGAATTTGAACGGTTGTTTATTGCTAATTGTTAAGGGGTTACAATTTATTATTTAACATTTTTATAAGATAAAAAGTTTCAATTATTAAACACAAAAGATATGGCGCTAAAAATGAGGTAGCTTCTAAGGCTGTGACATCTCCGTCTTGTTTAAAAATTGGACGAAATAAAACAAAATAAACTCCAAATTTTAAAAAACTTCCAGCCATAAAAATAAACCCTAATAAATCTAGGTATTTTACTCTTAGCTTATATAATGTTATAAAAATTATAATGGCTAAAATTCCATTAATACTATATGACATTATTAGTTGATTTTCAAATAAAGGGAAATCTAAAAAGTGTAAAATTGCTAAATGGAATGCAAAAACTACACTTAAAGAAAGTATTAGTTTTACACAAAACACAACGATGTTTTTACTCATATTTATCGTTTATTTTTTTTAATTGAGCTAAAACACTCCAAATTGAAACAACCATAGCTACTAAAGTTCCAATAATTGTAAATGTTTTATTTGAAGTTTGAAAATGTGCATCTAACCACTTTCCAAAATAAGCACCTAAATAAATAGTAATACCCATTTGAAATGCAACGCCTGTTAATTGTATATAACGGTTAAGCTGTTTTTTCTTTGGAGGTTTGTTCATTTTTTAATTCCTTAACTGAACCTTTCATAGAACAAGTTGCGTTAAAATCTGCACCAGGTTCAACTGATAATTTACTAATAATTACATCACCAGTAATAACTGCTGAAGCCTTTAACGTAAGTAAACTATTTACAATTAATTCACCTGAAAATTTACCTTCGATATCTGCATTATTGCATTCTACTTTTCCGCTAATAATTCCTGATTTACCAACAATTACTCTACCTGAAGTTTTAATAGTTCCATCAATTTTTCCATCAATTCTAAAATCGCCATCAGAAACAATATCACCTGTTATTGAGGTGTTTTTTCCAATGGTATTTCTTTCTGACACTTGTGGTTTCGTTTCTTTTTTTTCTGAAAACATGTTGCTATGTGTTTTTGGGATTTATTTTATTTTTTCTTTAATCGTATTAATTACTTCTAACGCTTTTTTTCCTTCTTCAGTATTTGGGTAATTCATAGCAACAAAATCTAATGCTTCTTTAAAAGCAATAATACCATCTTTTTTTCCTATAGCATAGGCTTTTAGCAATTCAAATTTAGGTATAATTTTTCCTCCTTCATATTTATGAATAGCATTGATAGATTTTTCTATAACACTTTCAAATTGCTCATCTTTATATTCATAAAAAACAAGTGCGTACTCATCTTCAGGAGTTGTTTCATTTTCATTAGTTACAACTTCGTTAGCGTTTAAAATAATTTTAGCATATTTTGAATTTGGATACTCATTTACTATGTCGTTTTTAAACCCTTCAGCTTTACTGTTATCTTGGTTTGTGTAAATTTTATACAAATGATATTTTGAAGGTAATGTAATAGTTGGTATTGGCTTAAATGTTAGTAATTTTTCTAGCCTGGTTGTTGCCAGTTCCAATTCTTTAAACTGTTCTTTATAAATAACTCCTAATTTAAAATAGGCTGAATTTCGTTCAGCAATAATACTATCAATTTTTACTGGGCTTGTTGGTATTTGATCTGTATAATACCATACTTCGTATCTTTTTACGCTTCCAACTTCTACTACTTGAAGATTTTCTACAGCAATTTCATTTTTAATATTTATAATTGTTTCATCTGCTAATCTCCAATTATTTTCTAAACTTCTATCTCCCCAAAGTGCTTTAAATTCTTCTTTTCCAAAAAGTACCGTTTGAATATTATAAAAATACCATTTACCAGTATTGTCTAGTTTTACTAGTTTTTTACTTGCTTGTTTTGCACGCTCAAGTTCTGCGCTTATTTTTGCTTTTTTTTCTTTATCTTTTGCTTTTAGCGCCACAATAAAATCAGAGAAATAAGTTTCTCTTTCATTTTCGGTCATAGCTACTAAATTTAAAATACTATCGTTTCTTTTAGAGATGTTTTCATATAAAATTACATCACTTAATTTATCTCTTTTTCTTTTTACAATTCTCACACGTTTTGTGTTATGCGCTTGTGTTATTTGTAAAATACTGTCGTAATAGGCTCCTGCTTTTAAAAAAGATGTATTGTCAAAATAAGAATTCCCAAGAGCTTCATACGTAAGTTCTTTTTGAAAATTATCTTTTGCACTATGATGTATTGATTGCTTAAAGTAAGAAATTGCTTTTTCGGAATCGTCTTCTTTTGTAAGCATTCCTAAATGATAATTTAACTGATCTAAATAAGGTCTGTTATCTCTATTTTTTACTAATTTTTTTAATGTTTCAATAGTGCTTAAAGCTTCTTCTTTATTTGAAACATTTTTTACTTTTTCAATATGTGCGTGAATCTTATACTTATAAGGAGCCTTTTTGAAATCAATTATTTTTTGAAATGCAAAGTTTGAAGAGTCTTTTAATTTTAATTCTCTATAAATTTGCCCTAAAACAAATAAATTTCGTGCAGTTTGTTCGTTGTTGTTAGTTGTTAAAATAGCTTTGTTTAAATGGTTAGTTACTTGCTGTAAACTATCCGTTTTAATATAAGCCATTGCTATTGCAGTATGCGCATTTTCTTTTATTTCGCTACTTAATTCTTTGTTTTTTAATAAATAGTGAAGATTTTCTATTGCTTGCTCTTCATTTTGTAAACGAACCAATGTTTTGGCTTGCCAAATTTTGGTTTCGTTAATTAAATCGGCTCTTGGGTAATTTAAAAGTACAAAGTTAAATGCTTCTAAAGCCGGTACAAATCTACTTGAGTAATAACGTGATTTTCCCAATAACAAATACGCATTGTCTATTTGACTGTTACGCTCTTGCCTAGCAATTAACATGGAATGTTTTTGAACTGCTTTTACGGCTTTTTCTTCTGCTCTTTCAAACTCTTTAGGCGTGTTGTCTAAATTGTTTTGCATGTCAGGAAAAACCTGTTCTTCAACTTTTAAAGGTTCAATAGGTAAACGCGCCCAAAAATTATCTTCATAACTTGAGTTTAAATTTATTAAACCCATTCGTAAAGCTTCATTTCCATTGTAAAGTACATTGTACTTTGTGGTCATTACATGGAAATTTCTATTTAAAAATGCATCTTTTTTAGTGGAGCAACCCACAGCAAAAAGAACTACTAAAAAGCTTACAATTATTTTAATGTTGTTTTTCAAAAGAAACCGTTTTTTTACTACCCTTCTAACTAATTAAAGCTTACAATTATTGTAAGAGGGTTGTAAAAATACAAAAATCTACTTACTAATTTGAATTACACTGAAAAATACGCCTCTAACTCTTTTAATGTTGCTTCTGAAGTTTTTAAATCTTTAACAACTGAACCCTTATCTAAAACAACAATACGCTCACAAACTTCGGTTATGTGACCTAAATCATGGCTTGAAATTAATACTGTTGAGTTACTATCTTTTGTTAAATCACTTAATAATTTTTTTAATCTAATTTGTGTGGTTGGGTCTAAATTAGCGAAAGGCTCATCTAAAATAATTACTTCTGGGTTTCCAATTAAAGCGGCTACAATTCCTGCTTTTTTCTGATTTCCTTTTGATAGATCTCTTAAATACTTCTTTTTACCTATAATTTCATCATTAAAAATTTCTGAAAACTGTTCTAAAAAAGTATCAATATCAGCTTTATTCATTCCTCGAAGTTCTCCTATAAAGTAAAAATATTCTTCAGCTGTTAAATAGCCTATTAAAAAACTTTCATCTATAAAAGAAGCTGTAAACGGTTTCCAATCTTCACTAGTGTTCACTTGAATTTCGTTATTAAAAATAGTTCCGGTTGTAGGAGCTATTAAATCTAACAGTAAGTTAAAATATGTAGTTTTACCCGCTCCGTTATTTCCTACCAAACCAAATGCTTGTCCTTTTGGAATTTCTAAAGATTCTATATTTAAAACGGTTACATTTCCGTATTTTTTTGAAAGGTTAGTTGTCTTAATCATTTTGTTTCTTTTAATTATTTTTTTCGCCAAATGCAGCAATGGTTTTATATTTTCCTGTTTGATAAATTTTTTCGATTTTGTTTAAGAAAAAGTTTTGAAATACAATTCCTAAAACGCCACTTAGTCCTAAAGATATTATGCCTGCTTCGTAATTAATTAATTTGTATGGTATATAAAATAGAAGCATTGGTAATACCATTTTTGGTAAAGCTATTAACAATTGTGTAGGGTTAAATCCGTTTGTATTTCCAAAAGCTTTTGCCTTTACATTTAATTCTATTGGCACTCTATTAAGAGCACCACCAAATAGTGTGATAAACGAATTTAATCCAATGTTAAATGACGCAGCGGCAGCTATTAATCCGTATATTTTCCATCCAAAATAGATATACGGAGTACTTAAAACAAAGGACAAGGACACTCCAAATACCATTAAATACCATTTTGATTTTAAATATTCTTTATACTGAATGTTTTGACTCATTAACATTTTATAATATTCACTATCCCAAGACGGTACTAACTGCCCAAAGGTTAATAAAAACCCACCAGTAACAAATATGGATGCAAATGCCATCATTGCTGGCATATCTTTATAGGCGTCTTGTGTATAAAAAATTAATCCATAAAACAAAAATAAGAACGACATAAGTACAACTTGTTTAGGTCTTGCATTTCTATAAATTAGTTTTACATCATTTTTTAAAAATGTTGCAGTGCTTCCAAATCTATTCATCCAAGATAAATCTGTAGCATTCACTTCTTTTATTTCTTTAGAAATAGCACCATCTACATAAAAACTTTTTTTAATAAAGCTGAAATTTAAATAATACATTCCTACCAAAACCAAGAAAGGAATTATTGTAAAAATAGGATTGTTATAAAGTGCATTAAATGCAATTCCAAAAAAATGTGAAGTTTTAAAAATATTAAAAAACTCCAATCCAACAAACACCACTAATACTGAAAGAATACTATAAAAACCTATGTTACTTTTATTAATAAGGAAGTTTAAAAAATTAGTTGAAAAAGCAATAAATATCACCGAAAAAAACCAACTTAAAACATTTAATACAGGGTAATCATGTACTAAAAGAACAATGCTAAAGGGTAAAAAAATGAATATTGGAATAAAATTAAAAAATGATATGGTTGTTTTTCCAAGTAAATAATTAATCACCTTGCTTTTTTTAATAGGAATAAGCATTAGAGGTTTAATATTCATTACTGGTAGTTGTTGCATAAAATAACGAATAACCAAATCTGTCAGAATCCAAAAAATAAGGTAGTTATTAACTACTACAATAGGATCTAATTCTGGCATTATTTTTTTAAGAATAAAAAATAACCCTGTTCCTAAAAGCAGTGCCATTCCTCCAAAATAAATTACGGCTATAAAAAGCAATATTTTAATGGTTAATCCCTTTTGAAAATAAGATGAACGGGTAAACTGTTTCCATTCAAAATTTATAAAATGTTTAATCATTTGGTTAATTTTTGAGACTTTACGGTTAATAAGTATGTTTTAAACATAAATTGTTACACTAATTTGTATTCAGGATATTGTTTTTCTAAAATTTCTTCAATTTGTGAAGGTAAAATAAATGTTGTTATATAAATTAATAAAATAAATATTGTTAAAATAAATGAGGCAATTAAGATAAGAGTATTTGAAGTTGTTTCGGGTGAAAAATTTGCCATTTGTAAAAATAAATTTAAAAAAGCTACTGCTCCTCCTAAATTAAAAACAAATTCTTCTAGCAACCACTTTTTATTGGTTTCTTTAAAACGTTTCTTTTTTTCTTTATTCAAAAAATACAGTTTGAAACCCAAAATAATTACACCTCCAATACTAATTGATATAAATAGTGTTTTTGAGGAAATAAATTGAAAACCAACTAGTAATATTAAAAAAATTGAAATTGAAATAATAATGTGTGGTACATTAAAAAACTG
>NZ_WTAR01000068.1 GCF_013139515.1 Lutibacter sp. | reverse complement strand
GTGCTAATAATACATTTGATACTACTAATAAAACTGCGCTTAAAATAACTTTTTTCATACTATATAAATTTTAATTTCTTGGTTACTTGTTAATTAATCTTGTCACAAATGTACAAGCACATCTAAGTTTATTTCTAGAAAAATAGTTAACCTAATCTTAACTGTCGACCAATGGAACTTATCTCTTGTTTAACAAATCATAAAATAAAAAAAAGGGAAGATTTACATCTTCCCTTTTTCGTTTAATTCATTAATAAAAAACTAGAATGGCAATGAGTCAGTTTGTGTTACTGTTGAACTATTGCTATTTCCTATTTGATTTACAACACTATCATGGTCATTTCCAAATTGCTGAACTTTACTCCAGTTAAAATTACCTTGTTGATTTACTAAACTGTAATGATCTAATCCCGTTTGATCTACACAACTTATATTTAACAAACCATTTTGAGTTACAGTAGAGAAGTTTCTATCTCCAGTTTGTAAAACACCACTAAGGTTAAATGTACCGTCTTGGTCTACATAACTTATATTTTCATCTCCATATTGACCAACACAACTTGCGTTTCCAAAACCATTTTGATTTACATAACTTCTGTTTAAATCTCCTATTTGCTCTACACCACTCTTATTCCAAGTTCCTATTTGCGTAACTCTACTAATATTTAAATCTCCTATTTGAGTTACACATGATTTGTTGAAATCACCATCTTGATTAACAAAAGAATCATTTTCATTACCTACTTGAGCTACCATACTTCCATTACGATTACCAATTTGAAATGTTAAAGCATAATTATCATCACCATCTTGGTCAATGCTACTATTGTTAGAATTACCATATTGACCTGCACCTGCATAATTTCTATTTCCATCTTGGTCTATATCTGAAATATTTCTATCGCCAATTTGCTCATTTTGCCCCCAGTTTTCATCTCCGGTTTGGTTGACATCAGAGTCGTTTAAATCTCCTATTTGCCAAATATCAGAATTATTTGAATTCCCATTTTGCTCAGCATACGCATCATTATTATTTCCTTCTTGAAAAACATATGAATCATTCCAATCTCCGCCATATTGCTTAACATAAGAAACATTTTCATCTCCTCTTTGGTCAACATAACTATAATGGTACCCATTTACTGTTCCATAACCTTGAAGCACAGTTGATGAGTTACTGTTTCCATTTTGGTAAGTTTCACTTGTACTTCCATAACCCCATTGGTCTACATAAGAATAGTTACTATTTCCATCTTGAAATGTAGTATTCATATTATAATCTCCATCTTGCCAAATAAAAGAATAGTTGCTTTCTCCTAATTGATCTATATCTGATGTGTTAAAATCTGAAGATCCATCTCCTGATGGTCCTCCACCAGCTTGTAAAACAACAGAATTATTAGAAATTCCTGTTTGATCTACAGTTGAAGCATTTTCATCACCAATTTGATCAACATCCGATAAATTTGTTAATCCCGCCTGAACAACATCTGAATTATTATTGTAACCTACCGAATTAACATCACTTGTATTTGTCTGTGCAAATAACATACTTGTAGCAAATAATATTGCTACTACTAATAAAAGTTTTTTCATAATAATAAAATTTTAAGCATTCATAAATTATTGATAAAATCTTATATAAATTTATAATTGCATTACACCTTCTTTATACACCTTATTATATATACATAGCTTTAAAAGGAACTATAAACTTATAAACCTGGGTGAAAAACAACTTTTGAGGTTAAAACAGCGGGATGATTTGCTATTTTATGAGGAATTCGAAATTATAAAACAAACTAATCATTTATAATTTCAACAACTAATTTAGTCATCATTATACAATTCTCAAACATTTAATTAGTTTATTATTACTATTTATATTTAGACTAATTATTAAGAGAATAAACAACTAAAACAGTTAAACAAAAGGGTTGTTTTCTATAATAAGTCGTTCCATAAAAAAAACCTACAAATATGTAGGTTTTTTATGTGAATTTTATAATTGATTGTTTTCTATAATTAAACTACTAATTTTGATTAATAGTTGATTGATTCATATTACCATTTTGAATAATGGTTCCACCATGACTATTTCCTACAGAAGACAATGTTCCAAAATTACTATTACCATTTTGTGAAATTGAACCAATATTAAAGTCTCCACTTTGAGCCCCTGCTGCATAATTATCCGTACCATTTTGGTAAAGAGTTAATCCATTCTCATTTCCTACTTGACCTAAATCAGCATAGTTATTATAACCAAATGCAGTAGTACCAAAAGCATAACTTGAATCAAAATTACTATCATTTCCTATTTGAGTAGCTTCAATATTATTATTTGACCCTTGTGATTGTGAAGTTCCTAAATAATTATTATACCCTGTTTGATTTCCATTAGTTACATTATTAGCACCACTTTGAAAAACCTTTGCATAATTATTTACACCTGGATAAAAAGTTGTGTTCGCTCCTGCTGAACCATTTTGTGTAATAGTAGCGCTATTATTAGAACCATATTTTTGATTTATAAAAGTTTTATCAGAATACCCATTTTGATTTACATCAGCAAAATTACCATCATGGTCTTGCCAAACTGTAGCTTGGTTTTTATTTCCTACTTGATCAACATAAATTTGTTGTAAACTTCCAGTTTGCTTACTACTTGCTACATTATCATTACCAGTTTGATTAACAAAAACTTGTTGTGCATTTCCTGTTTGTTCACTACTTGCATTATTATCATTACCTGTTTGATTAAAGTTAGCATAAATATTACGTCCGTTTCCAACTTGAGTTGCAGTATTATTATTTCCTAATTGATTAATATCAGCAGAATTTCCATGACTAAAACCTGAACCTGTAAAAGTTTGAGTAGCAATATTATCATCACCTGTTTGCTGAATACGTATTTTTTCACCTGAATAGATACCTCCGTAATACCCATTATTTGAACCTGCTAAAGTTTGGGTAGCAGTATTATTTTCTCCATCTTGAAATATTCTTGCTGTATTATGTGTAACTCCTGTTCCGTTTTGAGTTGCTGTATTGTTATTACCATTTTGTGCTACATAAAAATAATCTGTATAACCACCTTGAATATTTTGTGTAACGGTATTTTCAGATCCAACTTGTAAAGCTATAACATCTTGCCCACTATTATAACCTGGAGCATACGTGGTTTGAGATGACGTATTTCCTGATCCTATTTGATCAATTTTAGCATCATTTCCACCTTTTCCTCCTCCACCTAATTCATCTTGTGAAATTATTGCAATGTTACCATTACCACCTGATTGATTTACCTTTGCATCATTCATGTAACTCGGTGAATTTGATGGAGTACCTGTTTGAGTTTGTGTAACTGTTGCTGTGTTTGACCCTGTTTGATTTACATCAGCAAATTGAAGATTACCTGTTTGTGTTGTAGTTGCAGTACTTTGTGCAAATAACATACTTGTAGCAAAAATAAGCGCTACACTTAAAATAATTTTTTTCATAATAATAAAATTTTAAACATTTATAAAAATTAGATAAATAACCACAAAACAATATGACACGTTAAACCTGTAACCAACTACATATTACATACTTGCAATTTGTATAATGGCTTAGAAAAGCATTATAAATTTGTAATGTGGGATAAGCAATTTTTGAGGTTTGTACTGTGGGAAAATTGTTATTTTATGGGGAATTTAAAATCTATGAATAAATTCATATTTACAATTTCTTTATGCAAATGTAAATACTAATTAGTCTTAATTATAAAAATTTACAAAGAACTAAACAAAATACATATATTAATTAACAAATGGATAATTTCTATTTATAACCGCACTATCTTTAATTGCTTAAAAACCTATATTACAGATATCTAACTTACTTTACGATACTCAAAATATTAAAAGAGAATCAATTTTAAACTTTAATCATTTACAAACCATGAAAGATTCAATACAATAAATCATTTACAAATAAAAAAGAGGGCATAATGCCCTCTTTTTAAAAACTAAATAAAAGTAATTATTAATTTGGTAATCCGTTAAATTGACCTACTAATGATACATTACTAGTACCAACTTGATTCACAATACTATTATGATAATCTCCAAATTGACCTGTTAATGCAAAATTGCCTGTTCCATCTTGTGTTGTAGTTGCCATATTATCAAATCCAACTTGTAATGTCCCGCTCATATTTAAAAAACCATCTTGATATGTACTAGCTGTATTATCATCTCCAAATTGTGAAGTAATTGATACATTCATTATTGCAGGAATAGAAGAACCATAACCTTGATCTGTATATGAAGTATTACCATTACCTACTTGTAACGTTCCACTCATATTTGCAATACCACTTTGAAATGTAGTTGAAGTATTATCATCACCTATTTGTAACGTTCCACTCATATTACTCCATCCAAATTGTTTTGTAGTAGCATTATTATCATCTCCTACTTGAGCTGTAACAGACATATTATTACTACCTCCATAATACCAAAACCCCTTTTGTTGTGTAGAAGATGTGTTTCCATTTCCAAGTTGATATGTTAAAGAATGGTTATCATCAACATATTGTGTAGTTGTAGCTTTATTATCATCTCCTAATTGAATTGTTCTAGATCTATTATCATCTGCCCATTGTCCTGTGTAAGCATCATTAGCATCTCCTATTTGGTATTGATTTGCATAATTATCATTTCCTCCTTGGTTTATATTTGCAAGGTTTGCACTTCCTGCTCCTCCAGCAGCATTATCCTGATATTGAACTGCATAATTATTATTACCATTTTGGTAAACAATTTCTAAATTATAATTTGATACTCCCCAAGTTGCATTTCCATCTTGAGTTTGAAATGATGTATTAGAATTTCCTATTTGATTTGATGTCGCTTTATTATACTTACTACCTGAATTTTGGTCTTGTGTAGCCTCATTATAATTTCCGTATTGATTTATATAAGCAATTGCTGCAGTACCATGCTGAGTTTGCCAAGCTTTATTATTGTCACCATCTTGAAAAACCTCTGCTAAAGTTGACCAACCTGTTTGAAGCTGAGTAGATTCATTAAAATCACCCAATTGATTAGCATGTGCCGTATTAGCCTCGTTTGTTTGTGTTTGCCACGCTTTATTATCATCTCCATTTTGAAAAATTGTAGCCATGTTTACAATAAAATACCCTTTATCGCTATCTCTTTGATCTTGTTTAGCATAGTTTCTATTTCCAAACTGTGTTACATGAGCTTCATTTAAAACTCCTAATTGATCTTGAATGGAAACATTTAAACTACCTATTTGTAGTGCTGTACTCAAAAGGTCTGTACCATTTTGTGTAACTGTTGATGAATTTGTTTGAGCAACAATAACTGTTCCTAACATTAGTGTTAATACACTTAAAATAATTTTTTTCATAATAATAAAATTTTAAACATTAATAAAAATTAGATAAATAACAACAAAATTATATGGCATACCTAGCTTATACCTAATTACATACATGCAATTTGTAAAACGGCTAAAAAAGCGTTATAAATTTGTAACGTAGGGTAAACAATTTGTGAGGCTTATACTGTGGGGAAATTGTTATTTTATGGGGAGTTTAAAATTTATGAATTTCTTCATATAACAATTTCTTAGCATAAAGATAAATACTAAATAGTCTTACTAAAATAATAAGTAAACTAAATATGCAAAATACTATATTTAATCAATAAACGGGATGATTATATTTATAATTGTATCAATTTTAAAAATTTAAAAACCTGTTTTTCAAGTGTTTAAACTACTTTTTATATTAATAAACCTGTGAAGTGTTTTAAACTACCCCTCTTAAACTTAAAATTTACAAAAAAAAGAGGGCATAACACCCTCTTTTTAAAAACTAAATAAAAGTAATTATTAATTTGGGGTTGAAGTAAACCCATTAAATTGACCTACTAATGATACATTTCCAGTACCAACTTGATTCACAATACTGTTATGGTAATCTCCAAATTGACCTGTTAACGCAAAATTACCTGTTCCATCTTGTGTTGTTGAAGCTGTATTTCCCCAACCTATTTGTAATGTTCCACTCATATTTCCAAACCCATTTTGATACGTTTCTGAATCATTACCTAAACCTAATTGAACTGTTCCACTCATATTTTCATGACCTTCTTGATATGTATCTGAATCATTAAATACTCCTGCTTGTCCTGTTAAACTCATGTTTCCATTCCCTTTTTGTTCAGTATAAGAGTTATTAAATGAACCAATTTGTGCTGTTCCACTCATATTTCCATTTCCGTTTTGGAATGTTTCAGAATCATTAGCAAAACCATCTTGGAATGTACCACTCATATTTCCATTCCCATGTTGTTCTGTATAAGAATCATTAAACATACCATCTTGAGAAGTTAAACTCTTATTTTCATGACCTCTTTGTTTTGTGTCTGCATCATTCATCATCCCATTTTGGTAAGTCCCACTCATATTTGAACGGCCTTTTTGATCTGTATAGGAATCATTTCTATACCCATCTTGGTATGTCCAACTTTTATTTTCACGTCCTCTTTGTTTTGTAGTAGATTCATTTTTATCACCATCTTGATATGTATAACTTTCATTTTCACGACCTCTTTGATTTGTAAATGAGTCATTATCATCACCTAATTGATCTGTGTAAGCATAGTTCCCATTACCATGTTGATCTGTTCCTTGATAGTTCCCATCACCTGTTTGATAAGCTTCACTATGATTTAGTTGACCATCTTGAGATGTTACAGAGTAATTATCATTTCCATATTGGTCTTGCATAGAATAGTTTTCATAACCATCTTGATATGCATAAGCTTTATTTTCTTGACCATATTGTACTTGGAAAGCATCATTCCAGCTACCATCTTGTAAAATAAATCCAAAATTTCCATTAGCACCATTTACACCAGTTCTTTGATCTTGGTTTGCATTATTATTATCTCCAAATTGATGAACAATACCAGTATTATTATCCCAACGTTGTAATTGATATGAAGTGTTACTCTCTCCATCTTGCAAAGCAAATTGGAAATTATCTTCAGCCCAACCTACACCTTGTGTTTGGTAAGAATCATTACCTTCACCTATTTGTACAGTAATAGCCCAGTTTCTATCACCTCTTTGATCAATTACAGCTTTATTTTCAGCTCCAAATTGATATACATTTGCCCAGTTTTCTACACCGCCTAAAGCGTTCATAGCTCCATCTTGGTCAATGTCTGAATCATTTTCTAATCCAATTTGTAATACTGTAGCAGCATTATCTACACCTAATGAATTCACATCACTTGTGTTACTTTGCGCAAATATTAAAGATGATCCCATCAATAATACAGCTAAACTTAATAGTTGTTTTTTCATAATAATAAAATTTTAAACATTAATAAAAATTAGATAAATAATAACAAAGTTATATGGCACATTTAGCCTATACCTAATTACATATTACATACATGTAATTTGTAAAACGGCTAAAAAAGCGTTATAAATTTGTAACGTGGGGTAAACAATTTGTGAGGCTTATACTGTGGGGAAATTGTTATTTTATGGGGAGTTTAAAATCTATGAATTACTTCATATTCACAATTTCTTGGTATAAAGATAAATACTAAATAGTCTTAATAAAATATTAAAATAATAAAATAAACAAATTACCACTTTTAACTAATAAACGGAATGGTTTCATTTATAACTATGTTACTTTAGTTACTTAAAAACTTACATTTCAAACACTTAAAACTAAATAACCTTATAAAAAAACTTGCACAACCACTTTGGTTTAAATAAAAAAGTCTCACAGATTGTGAGACTTTAAAATTCTTTAAGCTATTAATTTCTTTTTTATCTGGTAAACAACAACTCTCTATATTTTGTTAATGGCCATAATTCATCATCAATCATAAGTTCTAATTTATCGCAATGGTACCTTATTTCATCAAAAAATGGTTTTACATTAAAACAATATGCCTCAGCCATAGCCTCAAAATTTTCAATTTTATTTGCTTTTTTACGAGCATTAATCATTTTTTCTACTTTAACATGAATTCCTTCTATATGCTCTGAAATACGTTTTATTAATTGAATTTGTTCAGCCGCGTATTTTTCAAAATCATTGCCGAAAATTTCTTTTAAACCTGTCACATTTTTAATTAATAAGTTTTGATAACGAACAGCTGTTGGAACTATATGATTACCCGCAATATCACCTAAAACACGGCCTTCAATTTGAATACGCATCATATATTCTTCCATTTCAACTTCATAACGAGCAATTGTTTCTGTTTTACTCATTACTTTCATTTCTTCAAATAATGCTATAGATTTTTCAGAAACTTTAGCTTTTAAAGCTTCTGGTGTTGTTTTATTATTACTTAATCCTCGTTTTTCTGCCTCTTTTCCCCATTCATCACCGTAACCATTTCCTTCAAACAATATTTTTTTTGACTCTTTAATATATTCTCTTAAGACATTAAATATGGCTTCATCCTTTTTTAAATCTTTAGTATCAATTAATTTATCAACTTCAATTTTAAATTCTTTTAATTGTTTGGCAACTATCGTATTTAAAACTTTCATTGGTTTTGCACAATTTGCTGTTGACCCAACTGCTCTAAATTCAAATTTATTTCCTGTAAATGCAAAAGGAGATGTTCTATTTCTATCGGTATTATCTAATAAAACATCAGGTATTTTACCCACAACATTTAATTTAAGATCTGTTTTTTCTTGAGGAGAAAGTTTACCACTTGTTACGTTTTCTAACTCATCTAACACTTTGGTTAATTGTTCACCTATAAAAACCGAAATAATTGCAGGTGGCGCTTCATTAGCTCCAAGTCTATGATCATTACTAGCAGATGCAATTACGGCTCTTAATAATTCTTCATTTTCGCTTACAGCTTTAATAGTATTTATAAAAAAAGTTAAAAACTGTAAATTGCTCATAGGTGTTTTCCCTGGTCCTAATAAATTGATACCGGTATCTGTTGATAATGACCAATTATTATGTTTTCCCGACCCATTTACGCCTGCAAAAGGTTTTTCATGAAATAATACTTTAAAGTGATGACGCGCAGCAACTTTCCCCATTAAATCCATTAATAATGAATTATGATCAACTGCTAAATTGGCTTCTTCATAAATTGGAGCTAATTCAAACTGATTTGGAGCTACTTCATTATGTCGTGTTTTTACTGGTATTCCCAACAACATACATTCCGTTTCTAAATCGCGCATAAAATTTAATGCTCTACTTGGAATTGACCCAAAATAATGATCATCTAATTGTTGTCCTTTTGCCGGAGAATGCCCTAACAAAGTTCTTCCAGTTAACATAATATCAGGTCTGCTTTCTGCTAAAGCTTGGTCTATTAAAAAATATTCTTGTTCCCAACCTAATGAAGAAGTCACTTTTTTTACATTTTTATCGAAATATTTACAAACTGCAGTTGCTGAATTATCAACAGCCTGAAGCGCTCTTAACAAAGGTGTTTTATTATCTAAAGCCTCACCTGTATAAGCCACAAATATTGTTGGAATACTTAAAGTAGTTCCATAAATAAACGCTGGTGATGTTGGGTCCCAAGCTGTATATCCTCTTGCCTCAAAAGTATTTCTTATTCCTCCGCTTGGAAAACTTGAAGCATCAGGTTCTTGCTGAACTAACTGACTTCCTCCAAATTTTTCAATAGCCATACCATTACCTATAGTTTCAAAAAATGCATCATGTTTTTCAGCAGTTGCACCAGTTAATGGCTGAAACCAATGTGTATAATGCGTAACTCCTTTAGAGAGTGCCCATTCTTTCATTGATGAAGCAACTTGATCTGCTATTTTACGGTCAATTTTTGTACCATCATAAATAGCACTCATAACACCTTTAAATGCGTCTTTTGTTAAATATTGGCGCATTGTATTCTCATTAAATACATTTTCACCAAATAATTTTGATCTTTTTAAATCTTCAACAATTTTTATTGATTCCCTGTTTGAAGCCTCATTTAAAGCTTGAAATCTTAATTTTGCCATACTAAATAAATTTTCTACAACAAATATATATTATTTTTCAATATGATTTTCATTACAATTCTTTAAAAAAAATTAAATATTTTATAGTAAATTTGATTTTACCCTAAAAAAAATAGGGTATATATAAAAATAATTGCTTTTTATACATTTACACCCCTAATATTTTTATTGCTTGCCTAAAATATTTATTTTTGACAAAATTTCGTATCTAAAATAAATAAAACACATATGAGCAAATCAAAATTAGAGTACATTTGGCTTGATGGTCATCAACCAACTCAAGAATTAAGAAGTAAAACTAAAGTTGAAGATAATTTTAGTGGTAAATTAGAAGACTGTAGTATATGGTCTTTTGATGGCTCTTCAACTGAACAAGCTGAAGGAGGATCATCCGACGTTTTATTGAAGCCTGTAGCTATTTACCCAGACCCTGCAAGACGTAACGGTTATTTAGTTATGAGTGAAGTTTTAAATGCCGATGGGACACCACACGTATCAAATCACAGAGCTACGATTGACGATGATGATAATGATTTTTGGTTTGGATTTGAGCAGGAATATTTCTTAATGGATTCAAAAACTGATTTACCTTTAGGATTTCCACGTGGTGGATTCCCTGGACCACAAGGAAAATACTACTGTTCAGTTGGTGGTAGATATACTTGGGGTAGAGATTTTGTTGAAGAACATGCTGACCTTTGTATTGATGCTGGCCTTAACTTTGAAGGAATTAATCAAGAAGTTGCTCCAGGTCAATGGGAATTTCAATGTTTTGCTCAAAGCGCCAAAACAGCTGGTGACGAAATATGGGTTGCACGTTATTTATTAAACAGATTATCAGAAAAATACAATTACTATATTGAATTACACCCAAAACCTGTGAAAGGTGATTGGAATGGTTCAGGTATGCACGCCAACTTCTCAAACACAACTTTAAGAACTTGTGGATCTGAAGAAATTTACAGTAAAATATGCGAAGCTTTTAGACCTGTAACCGATGAGCACATTGGTGTTTATGGGGCATACAATGATGAACGTTTAACTGGTTTACATGAAACAGCACACGTTAAAGATTTCAGCTACGGAGTATCTGATAGAGGTGCATCAATTCGTATTCCAATTATTACTGTTGAAAAAGGATGGAAAGGTTGGTTAGAAGACAGAAGACCTGCTTCAAATGCTGACCCTTATAAAGTTGCAAGTAGAATTATTAAAACTGTAAATTCAGCTAAATTATAATTTTATATAATTTTCATAAATAAAAAAACACCGCAATTGCGGTGTTTTTTTATTTATGAAAATTACTTAAACATTCGTATTATAAATACTACGTATAATGTAAGTAATATTAAACCTTCTTTCCAACTTAGCTTCATTTTAGCCGGTGCAAAAACAAGTGGAAATACCAATAATGATATTCCTAACATCCAGAAAATATCACTAGTTAACAACCCTTGATCAGTTATTGTAATTGGTGTAATCATAGAAGTCACACCTAATACCGCTAAAATATTAAATACATTTGAACCTATTAAATTACCTAAAGAAATTGCTTTTTCCTTTTGTAAAACGGCAATAATTGAAGCTGCTAACTCAGGAATACTTGTCCCAACAGACACAATGGTAATGCCAATTACACGTTCGCTAACATTAAAGTTTTTTGCCATTCCTATAGCGCCATCAATTAATAATTCTGAACCTCCCCAAAGTGCAACGCCACCAATAACCAAAAACAATACTATTTTGTGTAAGGGCAACTCCTCATCATCTTCAGGCATTTCATCTACAACAGCTATTTTTTGAAATCTTAACAGGTAAATTAAAAATATTATTAAAAAAGAAAATAAAATAATTCCTTCGTAACGCTGTAAAATACCATCAAAAGCAATAAATCCATATAATAATAACGAAGAAATTATCATAACTGGCCAATCTGTTTTATAAAAACTTTTTTCAACACTTATGGTTGAAATTAAAATTGTGATTCCTAAAACCAACCCTAAATTAGCTATGTTTGAACCAATTACATTTCCAAAAGCAATATCTGCATGGTTGTTTAAAGCTGATTTTACACTTACAATAAGCTCTGGAGCTGAAGTGGCAAACGAAACAACTGTCATTCCAATTACAATTTTAGGAATGTTTAATCGTAATGAAAATCCTACTGCCGATTTTAGCAACCAATTTCCTCCCAAAATCAATAACACCAATCCAATTACAATTAATAATAAATTCATAAAATATGTTTTTTGCAAATATAATAGAATTAATAGCTTATTTACATCACTCACAAAATTTAGACTGACTTAAAATTTTGTTAAATAACTATTTTTATAGTTAAACAACTATAATTTTAGTTTACTTTTGTAATGCGTTAAGGATTAAAGCGGCATCCTTTTTATTTTTTTTGTATAAAAATAAAAAGATATAGCGGAAAGCCTGACGTGAGTGAAACGAAACGAAACGGAACGCCCAAAAAATAATTACACATGGACAAACTTACCACCAAAGAAGAAGAAATAATGCACGTATTGTGGAAACTTAAAAAAGCTTTTGTAAAAGAAGTTGTAGCTGAATTACCAGTGCCAAAGCCACATTACAATACAGCATCTACAGTAATTAGAAAAATGGAAGGCAAAGGCTACGTAAAACATGAAGCTTTTGGAAATACACATAGATATTACCCAGCTATTTCAAAAGAAGATTACCGCAAACGCTATTTTTCAAACGCAACACAAAATTATTTTGAAAATTCTTATAAAAATGTGGTTTCATTTTTTGCGAAAGAAGAAAAAATTAGTGCTGACGAATTGCGTGAGATTATAAAATTAATTGAAAGTAAAAACAACCAATAATTATGGATTATTTACTAAAAGCAAGTGGAATTGTGGTAATGCTATTCTTATTTTATGTTGTTTTCTTAAAAAATGAAACCTTCTTTAAGTCTATTAGAACTTACTTCATACTTGGTTTGCTAATAGTTTTAACTATTCCGTTAATTGAAATACCAATTTATGCTGAAGCAATTACATCTCAACTTAACTTACTAGACTACGAAGAAATAACACCTAACAGCGCCATAACTAACACTATTAATTGGATTCAAATACTAACTTTCATGTACTTAATTGGAGTGGTTTTCTTTAGTTTGAAATTTTTAATTCAGCTAGCTTCATTAATAAGCTTAATAACAAAACATGAACTTACAAAACAAGGTAAGTATTATTGTATAGAAACTTCAAAAGACGTTTCTCCTTTTTCATTTTTTAACATTATTATTTATAACAAAGCTCAATTTTCAATTGATGAACTTGAACAAATTAAAAACCATGAGAAAGCGCATGTACAACAATGGCATTCTATTGATACGCTTTTAGCTCATTTACTGGTAATTACACTTTGGTTTAATCCTTTTGTTTGGCTATACAAAAAGGCTGTACAACAAAATTTAGAATTTTTAGCTGATGCTAAAGCTTTAGAACAAGCCAATAATCACAAATTATATCAACTTACCTTATTAAAAACCTGTGGTGCTAACTACTGTACCGAAATAACAAACAATTTTTACAACTCATTAATTAAAAAACGAATTATTATGTTACACAAAAACAGATCTACAAAAACAAGCCAATGGAAGTACGCTTTATTGCTACCTTTATTAATTGCATTTTTAATCACATTTAACACAAAAGTTATAGCTCAAGAAAAAAAAATTATTAAAATTGAAGAAGTTAACGAATCTAAAACTGAAATTACAATCAATAAGAATTCAAAAGCTGAAACTTTAAATGAGATTAAAAACACTTTTAGAAAACTAAATGATATTACCTTAAATTTTAAAGGAATAAAAAGGAATAATAACAACGAAATTACCGCTATTAAAATTGACGCTAAAGGAAAAGGTTTAAAAGCTAAATTTGAAAACTCCGGCTCTGAAGCAATTAAACCTATAAAAATATCATACGATTCAGAAAACAACTCGTTAAGCATAAGTAACCTTAGTAAAGTTCATAAAAATCATTACGAATACACAACTCAAACTAATGGTACTATAAAAACAATAAATCTTAAAGGAAAAGGCGATAAAAATGGTAATTATGTTTTCGTAACTTCTGACGGTAAAAAAATACATAAAAGTGGTACATTAAAAAATATTGAACTAAAAGTAATTTCAGAAAAAGGAGATAAAGAACATGTTTGGGTTCATGAAAATGATAAAGACAACAATATTAAAGTTGAAGTAATTGAACTAAAGGAAGGCGAACATGAAATAACAGTAATTCAAGAAGGTAACGAAGATGAAATTGAAGAGAATATTGAAATTGAAATTCATGAAGAAAAAGACGGAGAAAATGTTTTTGTTATCAAAACTAACGGAGACAATATAGAAAAACATAAAATAACTAAAAAAGGGAATATTTTGCTTAGAAGTTCTGAAAATGAAAAACCTTTATTTATAATTGATGGTAAAGAAACTTCATCCGAAGAAATGGAAAAAATTAAACCCGACTCTATTGAAAAAGTGGAAGTTTTAAAAGGAAAATCAGCTACAGATAAATATGGAGACAAAGGTAATGATGGAGTAATTTTAATTACTACAAAAAAGTAATAATCTTCACTTAAAAATTATTTTTAAAACACTCTTTTCTATAACTAGAAAAGAGTGTTTTAAATTTCACAAAAGATGAAAACCCTTATTTTAATCAATCTAAGAGACCATTTTATCATTACTTTCAAAAAAATCATCATAAAACACCTTTACTTTATTACAGTTTAAAATAATAAGTATACATTATGATTGTAATTTATAACTTATTTGTAGTAATTATTTTAAAACAACAAATCAATTTCATAATTTACTTTACAATTAGAATCCAAACATATTAATTTCATTAAAAACATTTGGAAACAAGCAAAGAATAGTAATATCTTGATTTAAGAATTAATTCACAAACTATTTATTAACCTAAAATCTATAAAAATGATTACTATATTTGTGCTAGTAACAGAACTAGTATTAACCATTATTAACTTATTATTTTAACCTAAAAAAAAATATCTATGCTAACATTTATTGGAATTTTATTACTAACAACAGGTATTCTTACAATACTATTAAAAACAATTTTAAAAGCAACACCAATTTTAAATTGGTTTACAACAAAACGAAGTGTACAAATAACCATTGTAGGGTTAATACTAAGTGTTATTTCGGGAATGTTTTTTTATGCTGAACCAGGTACAGCTTATGCCGTACAATATCCTTGGGGTGGTCAAAAAGCAATATTTAATCAAGGTATTCATACCAAAATGTGGGGAAGATTAATCCCAATTCAATTTGAAATGCCTATTAAATATGTTATGGCTGATTCAAATGGAGATTTAGGTGACCAGAGTAAATATGCGTACATTAATGCTGCAAGACAATGGGAATTTAACGATGCTGTAAAAGGAAGAATTGCAACCTCTATTGTAATTAGTATAAATACATCAGACGCAAATCAATTCTTATCAGTAGCCGATAGAAATAAAACTGAAAAGAACTTAATTCGCTCACGTATTATCCCAAACATTGATCAATCCATTAAAAACACAAGTAAATTAATGGCTGCTCAAGATTATATTTCAGGTCAGGCTGCAGATTTCGATCGATTTTTTCAAGACCAATTAGAAAACGGAATGTATGTCCTAGAAGAATTGAAAGACGACGAAAGAGCTGATATAATTGGAGATAGTACTGTAATTAGAACAGTAATAAATAAAGAATCACGTCAAAAAAGATTTACTATAAAAAGAGATAAAACTGGCGAACCTGTCAGAGTTAATGGAAATTCTTTAGGCTCTTATGGACTTACAGTGGTGCAAGCAGTTGTAAATGATATTGATTGGGAACCTACATTTGATAAGCGACTACAATTACAAAAAGAAGAAGTTGCACAAACACAATTAGAGAAACAACAAGCTGAGCGTGAATTTTACAGAGCACAAAAAGAAAAAGCAAAAGGTGAAGCTGATAAAGCTAAAGAACGTGCACGACTAGAAAAAGAGCAAATTCAACAAACTATTTCAGCCGAAACAGAAGCCAAAGTAGCTGAATTCAACTTAATTAAAGAAAAAAAACAGTTTGAAGTTGAAGTATTCAAAGCCAAAAGTAAAAAAGTAGCCGCAGATGCACAATATTACGAAAATGCAAAATTAGTATCTGCCGGTTTAACGCCTCAAGAAAGAGCAGAATGGGAATTTAAAACTGCTGTTGGTGTAGCCGCAGAACTTAAAATGCTACAATTACCAACAACTTATATTGAAGGAAGTAATGGTAGTGGTAAATCAGGAGGAAGCTTATTAGAATCCCTAATAGGTGCCGAATTAGCCAAAAATATGATTCCTAAAAAACAATAAACTTTAAAAATTAAAAATCTCACTTTTTGTGAGATTTTTTTATTATGTATTTTAGCATTATGAATAAACAACTATTTGAAATTTTAGCAAAAATCAATAAAATTATATTCCCAAGCTTTACTAAAAAAGGTCTAGATATGGCTTATGCTAAAAAATGGCAATTAGCTATTATTGGGTGGCGTTATTTTATAACAAAAAATAGTTTGTAGATAAGGAAAAAATAGTATATTTGCACCCGCAAAACGGCCTCGTGGCGCAACTGAATAGCGCACTTGATTACGGCTCAAGAGGTTACA
>NZ_WTAR01000123.1 GCF_013139515.1 Lutibacter sp. | reverse complement strand
GCTTAATTCTACTGCCTTTTGTTTAAATGATAGACTGTAATTCCTGTTTCGTTTTTTCATAATTCAAAGTTAATTGATGTAACTCTAAATCTCCCAACTTAATGTCCAGTCTAATATAGGAAGTCCAGTAAAATTATTTACCCTGTTTTTATTTTAAACTGCAACTTAATTTAAACCAAAAAAACTCCTATTTAATTAAAAATAGAAGACTTTTCTTTGTTGATAATAAAAGCGCAAACATTTGCGTAGTTTTGTTGCAGATTATAATAGATGTTGCCCAGCATAGGTCTTAAAAAAAATGTCTGATTTTTTGTTGCGAGTCCAAAATCCGTTTATTTGCAAAAATAATCATTTTACACTGTAATTCACACCGTTTGATTGTTATTTATGATATTTGTCATTGTATTATTATAATAAATGTATTAATTTTAATCCGTTAAAGATATATCAACTAAACAACTATTAAAAACTAGCATATGAGTTGTAATTACTCATTTTATATAAAACATATTTTTAAAATATGTTTTATATAATTAGAAGAATAAAGCTGCTTAATAATAAGGTGATAATTTGGAAAGCTTCAAATTGTTTGTTTATACCTATATCTTATTTACAATCACACATTTTAAAAATTAAGAAAATAGTATAATTAAGGTTTGTAAAAACCAGAAAAGGCTATTCGAAAAATATATTACAGTCACTAAAAGAAATTATTTAAGTACAAACCAAACATTATGAAAAAACAATTACTAACCAAATTAGGACAACAAAATGCAAAGAGTAGAAGTTTGTCTTTTCTGTTTTTTATAAGTTTATTATTTTCAATTACCTTTTTTCAACAAGTACAGGCGCAAGATGCCTTTATTACCAATAAAGGTGTTACAACTATTTGTGAAGGAGAAAGCACAACATTGCAAGTGTTAATTGCCGCGAGTGTTGGTCCATATACAGTTGTTTATTCTGATGGTACTAGTGATTTTACAATAAATAATTACGCTAGTGATGGTGATCCAGAAAGCGTAGGTTATGGAGGTGATCCAATAAATATTTCTCCAATTGTTACAACAACATATTCTTTGGTAAGTGTTCATGATGCATTTAGTACACTTTTACCAATTAGTGCTGCAACAACAGTAATAACTGTAAATCCACTTCCTACAGCTTTAAGTATTGCAGTAAATGCTGGAAGCCCTATTTGTTATGGAACAAATTTTACAATTTCCGCTTCGGCAACAAATGGAAGCATTTATGAATTATGGAATGAAGCAAATACGGTAAAGAGTGGTGACTTACCTTTTGTTGCAAATATTACAGCAAATACAAATTATACGGTAAGAGCAATAAGTAGTTTTGGTTGTACAATTTCTCAAGCCTTAACTATAAATCTTGAAAATAGTGTACCAACAATTTCTACTCCTGTCAGCCAAACATTAAATCCGTTAGCAGGAACTTGTGCTACTACCATACCCGATTATACTTCATTAGTAACAGTTTCTGATAATTGTTCAATAGTAGGAAATATTGTTTTAACACAAGATCCAGTTATAGGAACTGCAATAAGTGGGAATGGAACAGTTCAGACAATAACTATTACAGCTACTGATGAAGCAGGAAATTTTAACTCGTCCAATTTTAATGTAACATTAATTGATAATATTCTTCCTGAAATTACTTGCGTTGGAAATCAACCAGTTGCGGCCAATAGTGGTTGCTCATACATTCACTCTGGAACTGCTTGGGATACCGTTGGAACCGATAATTGTACAGGAGCATCAACTGTTTATGTTTTAGCAGGTGCTACAACGGGCACTGGAACTAGTTTAAATGGAGTAACATTTTTACCAGGAAATACCACAGTAACTTGGACAGTAACTGACGGGAATAGTAATATTGCTACTTGTAGTTTTGATGTTTCAATTTCTGATTCTGAAAATCCAACCGTAAGTTGTGTTGCAGATAAGATAGTTAATACAACTACAGGATTTTGCACTTATACACATTCAGGAACATTATGGAACGTAACTGCAGCTGATAATTGTGGAGTTCCAACAATTTCTTATGGTTTAACAGGCGCAACTACTGCAACCGTTGCAATGTCATTAGATGGCGCTATCTTTAATAAAGGACTTACAACAGTAACTGCCACAGTAACTGATGGAGCATTAAATACAGCAACGTGTAGTTTTACTGTTACAATTAATGATACTGAAAACCCAACCATTGTAAATCTTCCTGTAAATATTGCAGTTAATAATGATGCATCTTCCTGTGGTGCAATTGTTTCTTGGGCAGAGCCAACAGCAGCAGATAATTGCACGGGCCAAAGTATTGCTCAAACTTTAGGTTTGGTAAGTGGCTCTTTATTTCCAATAGGAATTTCAACAATAACATACAAAGCAACTGATGCTAGTTTAAATACTTTAGAAAATAGTTTTACAATTACAGTTACTGATAATGAATTACCAATAATATCATGTCCTTCAAATATTTCACAAAATATTGATGCAAATGTTTGTGGTGCTGTTGTAACTTATACTGCTCCAATTGGAACAGATAATTGTGTAGGAGCTAATACATTGCAAATAGCTGGTTTAGCAAGTGGTGTAACTTTTCCAGTAGGAGTTACCACTAATACTTTTGAAGTTACAGATGCTTCAGGAAATAGTGCAAGCTGTAGTTTTACAGTAACTATTACTGATAATGAAAATCCAACAATTGTTAATTTACCAATAAACATTTCAGTAAATAATGATAACAATATGTGTGGAGCAGTTGTTTCTTGGGTTGAACCAACTTCAGCTGATAATTGTTCGGGAAGTAGTATTTTACAAACTGTTGGTTTGGCAAATGGTTCAATTTTTCCGGTTGGAATTTCAACAATAACATATACAGTAACGGATGCAAACTTAAATACTTTTGAAAATAGTTTTACAATAACAGTTAGTGATAATCAAATTCCTGTAATTACAGGATGTCCAGCAAATATTACAAAATCAAGTGATAATGGTGTGTGTACAGCTATTGTTTCTTGGACAGAACCTGCGGCAACAGACAATTGTACTTTGGAAGGAAATTTGGTTTGGACTAAATCTCATGAACCAGGCGATTTATTTTCTTCAGGTACAACTACCGTAACATATACAGCTACCGATATAGCATTAAATATAAGTGCAACATGTAGTTTTGATGTGATTGTTGTTGATAATCAAAAACCAGTAATAAGCAGTTGTCCTACAAATATTTCTCAAGGTGTTGATGCTGGTCAATGTGATGCGGTTGTTAATTGGGTAGAACCTACAGCAACTGATAATTGTACTTTTGAAGGAAGTTTAACTTGGATAAAATCACATAATCCAGGTGATACTTTTCCTGTTGGAACTACAACAGTAACCTATACAACTACTGATGAAGTAGGGAATATAAGTAACCCTTGCGTATTTGATGTAGTTGTTTTAGATGATATTGCACCAATCGCTTTATGTAAACCTGTTACCATAAATTTAAATGCATCAGGTGTTGCTACTTTAACTGTTTCTGATGTAAATAATTTATCTTCAGATAATTGTACTGCTCAGGAAAGTTTAATAATCACATTAAGTAAAACATCATTTAACTGTGCAGATAAAGGTGATAATATTGTAGTAATGACTGTTAAAGATGCTGCAGGAAATACCAATACTTGCAATGCAACTGTTACTGTAGCTGATAATATTTCACCAATACTAACATCAACATTAGATACCGTTACATCAAATGTTAATCAAGATCCAGGATTGTGTTATTATTTAGTAAAAGGTTCTGAATTTGATCCAAGTGTTTCTGATAATTGTTCAGGAATAGTTCTATCTTACACAGTATCAGGTGCTACTATATTATCGGGGACTACTACTCTTGCAGGTGAAAACTTGTTAAGTGGTGCAAACATAATTACTTGGATAGCTTCAGATGGAACAAATACATCAACTCCGTTAACATTTACAAAAACTGTTTTAGATAATCAAGCTCCAATAATTTCAAGTATTGGAAATCAAAGTAGAAATACAACTTCAGGCTGTGGTTATGCTGTTGTAGGTACAGAGTTTGATGCAACTTATTCAGATAATTGTACAATTACATCAGTAACATACACTATAAATTCTAATACTCCAGTTGAAGCTGTTTCACTTGCAGATGTAATAATTCCGCAGGGAATAAATACAATTGTATGGACTGTTAGTGATGGAACTAACACAAGAACAAGTACTTATAGAGTTACAGTAACAGATAATATTTCACCTACAATTTCAGCAATTAGTGATATTACAACTAATATTTCAACGGGTTGTGATGCTGTAGTATCTTGGACTGAACCAACACCAAACGATAATTGTGGTGTTTCAATTTTTGGACAAGTTACTGGTTTAGTTAGTGGTTCAGCTTTTCCTGTAGGAACTACTTTAATAAGGTATAGAGCAATTGATGCTGTTGGAAATACAACATTTATGAGTTTTAACGTAATTGTAAACGATTTAACTCCACCTGTATTGGCTTGTCCTGAAATTAGTTTGGGTGTACCAAGTACTTTAGGAAGCCCATTTATTAAACCTGCAGCTGCAGGCATTTGTTTTTATACTGTTTCAGGAACAGAGTTTGACCCAACAACAGATGATGGATGTTTAGTAAACGCAGCTACAAATTCATTTGATGGAACAACAACATTAGAAGGTAAGGAAATTCCTGTAGGTTTACATACAATTGTTTGGACAGCAACTGATGATTCAAATAATGCTTCAACATGTACTATTTATTTAAGAGTTGATGATTTACAAGATCCAACTTTTACGCAACCAACAGGTGAACCTGCACTAAGTTATAGTTATGATAGAACAACAGACCCTGGAGAATGTTTTTACACAATACCAGATACAGTTTTTGATTTACGTAATGTAGCAGATAATTGTAGTACACAAACACCAACGTATATAATTACTAAAAATGGAGTAACTGAATTTACGGGCTCTAATACTATAGCAGGCTTGCAATTATCTAAAGACACTGCATTTCCTTACTCAATAATATGGACAGTTGTTGATGTGAATGGAAATTCTGTAAGTTCAATACCATATACTATTTCAGTTGCAGATAATCAAGCTCCAACTTTTACATGTTATGGAAATGAAATTCGAAATATACCAATTGATGAATGTACTTATGTAATTAGCGGAACCGAATTTGATCCATTAAACCTTTCTGATAATTGTGATGCAATGGGAAGTTTAGTTGTATCATATACGTTAAATGGTATTTCGGGTGGACTGTCTACAACCTTAGCAAATGAAATTCTTGCTCCAGGAACGCATACAGTTATATGGTCTGTTACTGATTTAAGCAGCAATACTGAAACTTGTACGTTTGATATTACAATAATTGATCCGTTATTCCCAGTAATTTCAACAATTACAAATCAAACAAGAAATGCGCCTTCAAATGTTTGTTATTATGAAGCAATTGGAACTGAGTTTGATCCTTCAGTTACAGATAACTGTCCGGGAGTTGTATTGGTTAATAATCAAAATAATACTTCTACATTAGCAAGTTTTCAATTTCCAGTAGGAATTACTGTAGTGGTTTGGTCTGCAACAGATGCCGGAGGAAATGTTTCAACTTTAGAGTATCAAGTTAATGTTCAGGATGTTACTGCTCCTGCTTATAGTTTAATTACTTCAATAACAAAATCAACTTCAGCAACAAGTTGTTATTATACTACTGTTGGAACTGAATTTGACCCCCAGAGTATTAGTGATAACTGTACAAATTCAAATTATACAATTCTTAATAATTATAACAATTATCGGTCATTAGCTTTTGTTGAATTTCCTGTTGGAACTACAAATGTACAATGGAGTGTGAAAGATAATTATGGAAATGAAACATTAAAAACAATTGCAATAACTGTTGTTGATGATGTTAATCCTGTAATTTCTTGTCCGGGAAGTTCTTACACAAGAGTTTATGATGATGGATTTAATTATTATACCGTTGGTATTGATGAATTTAAACCAGTAGTTTCAGATAATTGTGCTTTAACTTCATACATAAATAATTTTAATGCAACTTCAAGTTTAAACGGAGAGCAATTAACTGAAGGCCCATATACTATTACATGGACAGCAACTGATACGGCTGGTAATGTTACAACTTGTGATGTTATAGTTAATGTTGTTTCAGATTTATACCCAGCAATAACTTGTGTTGGAGATCAATCTAAAAGCACAAATGTAGTTTGTGATTATGTATCTCTAGGAACAGAAATTGATGCGACTTCAACATCAGCTGGAGCAACACTTATTAACGATTTTAATAGTTTAGCATCACTTGCAGGAGCAGTTTTTCCTAAAGGAACTACCTTAGTAACTTGGACAGCTTCACAAACAATTGATGGTACATTATATACAAATAATTGTAGTTATTATGTTTTTGTAACTGATAATGAAGATCCAGTAATTACGCCACCAGCAAATATTTTAACTACAACAAATTCAGGATGCTATGCAACAGGTGTGGCTTTAGGAACGCCAACAACAAGTGATAATTGTGGAGTTAGTAGTTTTAGTAATGATGCTCCATCAAGATATCCAATAGGAGTTACTAATGTAACTTGGAGTGTAAGTGATGTTAATAAAAATACATCAACAGTAATTCAAACAGTAACAGTTGCTGATACTACTATACCAAGTATTAGTTGCCCAGTTTCATTATGTAGACAAGTAGATGAAGGACAAACATATTATACTGTTTTTGACCATGAATTTAACCCATATGATGTTTGGGATTGTTCAGGTATATTAAGTGTAATTAATGATTTTAATGGAACTAGTACGTTAGTTGGAGAGCAATTTTTACTTGGAGATACAGTAGTTAATTGGAGTATTATTGATAACGCAGGTAATGAAGCAATTTGTTCAATTACCATAACAATTAATAGTGCTGATCCACCTTCAGTAACCTGTCGTGGTAATCAAACGAAATCTACTGATATAAATACTTGTACGTATACAATTCAAGGAGTAGAGTTTGATGTTACATCAACTACACCAGGAACAACTTTAACGTATACACTTTCTGGTGTAACTGTTGATGCTTCAGGAATTGGAACAACACTTAATGGAGTTGTTTTTAATAAAGGAACAACAACAGTAAATTGGGTTTCTGATGATGGACTTGGTAATACAAATATATGTTGTTCATTTACTGTTACAGTTAATGATAATCAAAACCCTGTGATAACATGGCCTATTGATATTACCGTTAATGTAGATGCAGCAAGTTGTACAGCTGCAAATGTAAATTTAGGAACTCCTACAGCTACTGATAATTGTGATGCGCCTATAGATATTGTATTTACTAGAAATCCAAGTAGTAATAGTTTTGATAGTGGCTCAACTAATGTTTATTGGGAAACCAAAGATGCAAATAATAATTATGTATATCATACCCAAGTTGTAACAGTAATAGATAATATAGACCCTGTTATTAATTGTCCAACATCAACCTATTTTAGAGAATATAAAAATTCTTCTGTTATTTATTATGAAGTAATTGGAAGTGAATTTACACCAACTGCTAGTGATAATTGTAAAGTGTCATCATACACTAATAATTTAACAGGAACAAGATATTTAAACAGTACACAACTATTAATTGGTAATAATCCTATAACTTGGACAGCTATTGATCCAACTGGGAATACTGATACTTGCATTGTTAATGTAACTGTTGTAGACTCATTTGTGCCAATTATTGAATGCCCAGTTGATGTAACTTTAAACACTTCAGTAGGCGCTTGTGGCTTTACAGTTGGAACAGGAATTACAACGTATGATGCTATTTTTACTTCAGTTTCAGGTTCAGGAAGAACCTTAACACATGATTTAGCTGGAGCACCATCTAATACAACATTAGAAGGAGCAACTATTCCTAAAGGAGCAACTACAATAACATGGACAGCATCACAAACTATTGATGGAACTGTTTATAATAATACGTGTAGTTTTAATTTTACAGTTGTTGATTTAACACCACCAGTTTTAGATGTCCCATTTGATAATGTTACAGTAAATGTAGATTCGGGTACTTGTACAAATACAATGACATTGACTGCACCAACAGCAACAGATAATTGTACAATACCAGCAAATATTACAATAACAAATGATGCTCCTGTCACATTTTTATTAGGAACAACAAATGTAAGATGGGTGTTAACTGATGAAAGTAATAACACAACAATATATATTCAAACAGTTACGGTTTATGATAATGAAGCACCTATAATTACAAATTGTCCGGTAGCAGATTTAACAGCTGAAGCTTCAGGAAATACTTGTCAATCTGTAGTTTCTTGGCCTGCATTATCTGCAACTGATGCTTGTAGTGGAATGAAAAGTTTTGTATCTACACATTCACCAGGAAGTTTATTTAGTGTAGGAACTACAACAGTAACCTATACAGCTACAGATAATAATGATAATGTTTCAACTTGTACATTTAATGTAATTGTAACAGACGCACCTCCAACTATTGCTTGTATTACAAATAAAACTAGAGTTACAGACTCTGGAACTTGTTCATACATAGTATTAGGGAATGAATTTGATCCAACATCATTTTCTGATAATTGTACAAATCCAACAATAACTTGGAGTTTTATCAACCCAAATACTTTATTAGAGGTTACAGGAAATAATACACTTTCAGGAATTAGTATTCCTAGAGGAAGTATTGGTTCAGGAGTAATTACAATTACATGGACAGCAACAGATTCTGGAGGGCAAACAGCAGCATGTTCTTTTGATTTGACAATTCAAGATAATGAAGCACCAATTCTTGTAGTTCCTGGAAATCAAACGCGTAGTACAGATGTAAACCAAAATTATTATACAGTTTTAGGAACAGAATTTGATGATGTAACAGCTGCAGATAATTGTGGAATTGTTACAAAAGTTGTGAATGAATTTGGTGTTACAACCCTAGCAGGCCGTCAATTAATATTGGGTGAAAATAGTATTACTTGGGAAGCAACGGATGATAGTGGTAATGTAAGTCAAGCAGCATTTTTTGCGTATGTTGTTGATACAGAATTACCTAGATTGCAAACAGCGCCACAAAACATAACGATAAATACATTAAGCGGTTGTAGTGCAGCAGTTTCTTACACACCGCCAGTAATAATAGATAACGTTACACTTGATGGAGATCTAATTACAACAGTTTCACCTTCATATGCAACACCAGGATATGTTTTTCCAGTGGGTGTTACACCAGTTACTTATTTAGTGTTAGATGAAGCAGGAAATTCTTTTTCATATACGTTTGATATTACTGTTATAGATAATATTCCACCATCAATAACTTGTGCAGCAGGTTCACCAGGAAATGAGTTTCATAGAAATACAGATGTAAGTGAAGCATTTTATACAGCACTTGGAACAGAGTTTGATCCAACAGATTATCTAGATAATTGTTCTGTAACTATTGAAAACGATTACAATAACTTAACTACTTTAGTAGATGAAACTTTCCCAATGGGAACTACTATAGTAATTTGGATAGCTACTGATGATAGTGGAAATACTGCAACTTGTACAGTTCAAATAATTATTACTGATGTTGAACCTCCAACAATCACTAATTGTCCAAATGTAACAGCGGTTAAAATAGCAGAAGCAAGTCAATGTTATTATTTAATTCCTGGTTCAGAATATGATCCATATAATTTTGCTGATAACGATGGAGTACAAAAATTAACATATTCAATAAATGGGGCAGCAGAAGTGGGTACAGATTTATCTACAACATTAGTAGGTCAACAAATTCCTGTAGGAACCACTGCAACTCCCACAACAACTGTAGTTTGGAGATTATACGATTTAAGTGGTAACATTAGTTCAACTTGTACCACTGAATTTACAGTTACAGACCCTGAGCCTCCAACAGTTTTAACAGTTGCAAATCAAACAAGAAATACAGATTCAGGTGTTAATACCTATACAGCTACAAATCCGGCAGATATTCTTTGGAATCCTACAGTAACAGATAATTGTACTGTTGAAACAATAACCTATCAAATAGATGGTGGTGCAATTATTGGAACAGATTTAAGCACTTCAATTATTGGCGAATCCTTTACAGTAGGCACACATACTGTAGTTTGGACTGGAACGGATATTTATGGAAATACAAATACGGGTAGTTATTTAGTTATTATTCAAGATAATGAGGCTCCAACAGTAGTTTGTAATCCACTAACTGTTCAATTAAACGCAGCAGGAAATTATACATTAACAGTTGATAATATTGCAGCTATAGGTTTAGGGTCAGCAGATCCAAGTGGCATTGCAAGTTTAGCAGTTTCGCCAACTATTTTTGATTGTATAGATGTTGGTGATAATACGGTTACATTAACAGTAACTGATAATTTTGGAAATGCAGCAACATGTGATGCAATAGTTACTGTGGAAGATACAACTGCTCCAACAGCAATTTGTAAACCACTAACAGTAGCACTTGATGCACTTGGAAATGCAACTATTTTAGCTTCACAAATTAATAATGGTTCAAATGATGCTTGTGGAATATCAAGTATCTCAGCAAGTAAAACTGTATTTGATTGTACCAATGTAGGTGTAAATACAGTAACTTTAACAGTAACAGATAACAATGGAAATACTTCAACTTGTGATGCAACTGTAACTATTACTGATGATGTAAACCCAGTAGCAGTGTGTAAAAATATTACAGTTAATTTAGATGCTTTTGGTAATGCTACTATTGTAGGAACTGATGTAGATAATGGTTCTTATGATAATTGTTTAAGTAGTTTAGTTTATACAGCAATTCCAAATACGTTTAACTGCACTAATATTGGTGCAAATTCAGTAGTATTAACTGTAACTGATCCTGCAGGGAATTCAGATACTTGTAATGCAATTGTTACTATTGTAGATACTGTTCAGCCAACTGCAATTTGTCAAGACATAACAATTCAATTAGATGCTTCAGGAAACGCAGTAATAAATGCAGCACAAATAGATAATGGTTCAAGTGATGCTTGTGGAATTGCAAGTGCTACTATTAATAAAACCGATTTTGATTGTTCTAATTTAGGATCAAATCCTGTAACAAATACAGTTACTTTAACAGTAACAGATAATAATAGTAATGTTTCAACATGTACTGCAGTAGTTACTGTTGAAGACAGTACAAACCCAATAATTTCTTGCACTACAAACCAAACTGTAAATACAGATACCAATGTTTGTACATACACACACAGTGGAATAACTTGGGATGCAACAGCAACAGATACTTGTACAACTATTGCAGGTCTAACTTATGCCTTGTCTGGTGATACAATTCTCGCAGATAATCTTGCAAATACATCATTAGATTCACAATTATTTAATAAAGGAATTACAACAATTACTTGGACGGCAATTGATGGTTCAGGAAATTCATCAACGTGTTCATATACAATTACAGTAAATGATAATCAAGTACCAACTCCTGTTTGTCAAAACATTGCAATTCAATTAGATGCTTCAGGAAATGCTTCAATAGTTGCCGAAGATATTAATAACGGTTCATTTGATAATTGTGGAATTCAAAGTATTTTAGCAAGTACAACAGCTTTTACGTGTGTTAACCTTGGTGCAAATACAGTGACATTAACAGTAACAGATTTAAGTGGAAATACTGCAACTTGTGAAGCAACAGTTACAGTTCAGGACTTTATTCCACCAGTAGCAGCATGTAAAGATATTACAGTTCAGTTAGATGCAGCAGGAAATGTAACCATTTTAGGGTCTGATGTTGATAATACTTCAACAGATAATTGTAGTATAGCAAGTTACTTAGTTTCTAAAGATGATATTACATATACGCCTTCAGTTACGTATAATTGTGGCGATGTAAGTTCAACAAAAACATTGTATCATAAGGTAACAGATGTGGCTGGAAATACTTCAACAGCTTGTACTTCAACAATAACAATTGAAGACAATGTAAATCCTAATGTTGTTTGTCAAAATATAACTGTTCAACTAGATGGAAGCGGAAATTATACATTAACAGCTGCTGAAATAGATAATGGCTCAAGTGATGCTTGCGGAATTTTAAGTCTTTCAGCAAGTAAAACAGCATTTACGTGTGCGGATTTAGGCGTAAATATTGTAACACTAACAGTTACAGATAATAATGGTAATATATCAAATTGTAATTCAACAGTAACAGTTCAAGATACCGTAAAACCAATTTTTACATTCTGTGAAACAAATCAGATTGTAACTACTGATACTAATGTTTGTACATATACACACCCTAACGATACTTGGAATTTAACTGCATTAGATAATTGCGCAGTTAGTACTTTAACTTATAATTTAACGGGTGTAACATCTGGAACAGGAACAACATTAAATGGTGAAGTATTTAATAATGGAGTTACAACAGTAACTTGGACAGCTACAGATGCGTCTGGAAATTCAGAAACTTGTGTTTATACTGTAACTGTTAATGATGAACAAAATCCGAATGCAATTTGTCAAGCATTTACAGCAAACCTAGATAGAAATGGGCAACTAGTTGTAAACCCAAGCGATATTGACAATGCATCAAATGATGCTTGTGGAATTATTCTTTATGAAATTTCAAAAGACAATAGCACTTTTACACCAACAATAACATATAATTGTGGTGAAATTGGAACGCCAACAGCTTATTTAAAAGTAACAGACGCTGCTGGAAACTCATCAACTTGTTCTACTACAATAACTGTTCAAGATACACAAGCACCAACTTTAAATGACTTAACTGATAGAAATGAAGTTACAGACAATACATTTTGTACCTATACGCATTTAGATAATTTATGGAATCCTTGGGATAATTGTGACTTGTCGCCAACAATAACTTATACAGTAAGTGGTGTAACAACAGTTGTTACAGGATTAAACACAACTTTAAACGGACAAATTTTCAATCAAGGAACTACTATAGTAACTTGGACAACTTTAGACACTTATGGAAATGGAACTACCATTAATTTTAACGTTGTTGTAACAGATAATCAAAACCCAACTATTACATGTCCAGCAAATATTACACAAGATGTAGCTTCAGGAGGAGACACTTTAGTAACTGTTGCCGCTATTGCAGCGCCAACATATGGCGATAATTGTTCAGTAACAAAATTAACTTACGAGTTCTCAGGTGCAACAATTGCAACAGCACAAGTTTCAGGAATTAATGAATTAAGTTCTGATGTTTTCAATTTAGGAACAACAACTGTTGATTATATTGCTTATGATGCAGCAGGAAATTCAGAAACTTGCAGTTTTACTATCACAATAAATGCATTGCCAAATAATACAGTGGTAGTTTCTCCAACGGTTATTGTAACCGATGAAGATATAGCAACTGATACATTTACAGTTGTATTACCAAGTGCACCAACAGGTGATGTAATATTTAATGTAGTAAGTAGTGATTTAACTGAAGGAACTGTTTCAACAAGCACATTAACTTTTAATGCAGGAAATTGGAACATTCCACAAACAGTAACAGTAACAGGTGTAAATGACGATGTTGATGATGGAGATATTCCTTACACTATATTATTAACTACAAACCAAACATTAACCGATCCACTTTCAGGATATTATAATGTAGAGCCAGCAGATGTAAGCGCAACTAATTTAGATAACGATGTTGCAGGTGTTACAGTTTCTACAATTAGTAATGCAACTTCTGAAGATGGAAATACAGCTACTTTTACAGTAGTATTAGATACAGAACCAACCGATAATGTAACCATTACACTAACCAGTGATGACACTACTGAAAGTGATACTTTTAGCCCAATTACATTAACATTTACTCCCGCAAATTGGAGCAATGTACAAACAGTTACTGTAACAGGTAAAGATGATGAAATTGTAGATGGAAATGTTGGTTACAATATTGTAACAAGTGCAGCAACTTCAACCGATCCTAATTATAATACAATGGTAGTTGATGATGTAGCTGTTGTAAATAATGACAATGATACAGCCGGATTTATTGTAACTCCGCTGACATTAAATACTACTGAAGCTGGCGGAACAGCAACATTTACAGTTGTATTAACAAGTAAACCAGCTACCGATGCTATAAATTATGTAGTTGTAGTAGATGTAGCTAGTAATGATTTAACTGAAGGAACGGTTGATTTAGCACAACTTACTTTTGATCATACAGATTGGAATGTTCCTCAAACAATAACTGTTACTGGTGCAGATGAAATTTTAGTAGATGGAGATATTGTTTACACAATTCTAAATACAGTAAATGTAGGTTTAACAACGGACGCAAATTACGATCCGTTAAACCCAGACGATGTATCTGTAACCAATGCAGATGACGATGCTGCTTTTGTTTCAATAAATAGTTTTTCTCAATTAGAAACTGATAGTGGAACAACCAATTTTATATTTACAGTAACGCATTCAGGTGCTGAGGTTGTTGGTGGTTATAGCGTTTCATTTTTTACTCAAAGTGGTGTGGCAAAATCACCAACCGATTTTACAGGTGCAGGTGGTTCAGTTAACTTTACAACTGGTGCAATTGGAGAAACTCAAACAATTACCATTGTTGTAAATGGTGATACAATGGTTGAAAGTAACGAAACTTTCAACGTAGTTTTAAATTCAGTAAATGCCCCAGGAAAAAATATAACGATTATTCCAGCAGGAAAAACAGGAGTAGGAACCATTACAAACGATGATAATGCAACACTTTCTATTGCAAATGAAACTATTGTAGAAGAAGATAGCGGAACTCAAACGCTTACATTCACAGTTACATTAGATATGGATGTTGAAGATGGTTTAACAATAGATTATACAACAGTTGATAATACTGCAACAACAGCAGATTTAGATTATGGAGCAAGTTCAGGAACATTAACATTTACCGGAACAGCAGGTGAAACAAAAATAATTAATGTTACTATAAACGGAGATCAAAAAGTTGAATTAGATGAAACATTCTTTGTTAACTTAAGTAATATTGTACCAGTAAGTGCACCAGGTGCTGCAATTACTTTTGCAGATGCTTCTGCAATTGGAACAATTACAAATGATGATGCAGCAGTAATTTCAATAACAGGTGTTACTGTAAATGAAGATGCTGGAACAGCAGATTTTACAATTACTATGGATAAATCCGTTCAAACGGCATTTACAATTGATTTTGCAACTTCTAATAATACGGCTTTATCAGGTTCAGATTATACGGCAGTTACTTCAATATTAAACTTTGGAGGAGCAAATGCGTTAACACAAACAGTTACAATACCAATTACTAATGATTCTTTTGTAGAACCTTCAGAAGACTTATTTGGTACAATTAGTAATAAAATTGATGGAGCAAGCCAAAATGTAACATTCTTTGGTGGTGGAGCTTCAACTCAGGCAACAATTACAATTAATGATAATGATGTAGCAACCATTGCTATTAATAATGTGAGCGTAAATGAAGCTGTTGGAACTGCAACATTTACGGTAACACTAACAGGTGATATTCAAGATGATTTAACAGTTGATTATACAACAGTAAATATTGATGCTTTATCAGGAAGTGATTATACATTGGCTTCAGGAACAGTAACTTTTGTTGGAGGGTCTACAGGTACAACAACACAACCAATTGTTGTAACTATATTAAATGATGTAATTGCTGAACCAACTGAAACCTATACTATTGATTTAAGTGCTATTTCATCAACAGGAACAGCTTCATTTACAGACAATCAAGGCTTAGGTACCATTACAGATAACGACCCCCTTCAATTAGATATAGCAGGTTTCTCAATTACTGAAACAGAAGCTACACAAACAGCTAATTTTGTAATAACAAGTGATATTGCATCGCAAGAAGATATCATTATTACGTTTACAACTACTGATATTTCTACAACATCAGGAAGTGATTTAACTGCGCAAACCACACAACCTTATACGTTAACTGCAGGTGCAACAACGTGGAATATTCCAGTTGATATTTTGGGCGATTTAATAGCTGAACCAACCGAAACCTTTACAGGAACTTTTGCATTAAGTAATGTAAATGGTCAGGATATTTCTATTGGAACTGCAAGTGATACATCAACAATATTAGATAATGATGCAGTTGTAATTGATTTAGCAGGATTTACAATAACTGAAACAGACGGAACTCAATCTCAAAATTTTGTTGCAAGTACAAATATTGCCGCAGAATATGACATCGTATTAAGTTTCTCAACAGCTAATGGAAATGCTTTAGATGGAAACGATTACACAGCTCAAGCAGCAACAGTTGTTACTATTTTAGCAGGAACCACAAGTGTAAATATTCCAGTTGATATTCTTGGAGATTTAATTACAGAACCACAAGAAGCATTTACAGCAACAATTGCAATTACTAACGCCAATGCACAACAAGTGTCAATTGGAACAGGAACAGATACAGTAACAATTAATGATAACGATCCAGCAATAATTACCATCGCAGGGTTTAGTGTTAACGAAGCAGCAGGAACTGCAGATTACACAATTACATTAAATAGAGTTGTTCAAAATGCATTTACAGTAGATTTTGCAACATCAAATATTACTGCATTAGCAGGTTCAGATTATACAGCAGTTGGAACAACTACGCTTAATTTTGGAGCAGCCAATCCATTAGTTCAAACAGTAACTGTGACAATTAATGATGATGATTTAGTAGAACCTTCTGAAACATTAGTAGGTACGTTAAGTAATTTAGTTGCTAATAGTCAGGATGTAACAATTTCAACGCCAACAGCAACGAGTACAATCACAGATAACGATGCAGCAAGTGTAGTTATAGATGATGTTACGGTAACTGAAGATGTTGCAAGTGGTACAGCTGTATTTACAGTAACATTAACAGGTCATATTCAAGATGCATTAACAGTAGATTATACAACTACTGATGGAGCAGCTATTAACCCAGCACTTCAACCATCAGATTATACAACAACTGTAGGAACTTTAACATTCCCAGCAGGCTCAAATACAGGAGCAACTCAAACAATTACAGTTCCAATAATCGACAATACAATTGCTGAGCCTACTGAAACATATACAGTAGATTTAAGTAATATTGTTTCTACAGGTAGTGCATCAATAGTTGATGCTGAAGGTTTAGGAACAATTACTGATGATGATCCAGTAACAGCAATAAACTTAGCTGGTTTCACAATTACGGAAACCAATGGAAACGTATTCCATAATTTTATAGCAAGTATAGATATTGCAGCTCAGGAAGAAATTGTAATTAGTTTTACAACAACAAATGGTACAGCAGTTGCAACTGATTTTACAGCGCAAACAGCTGTTCAATACACTATTTTACCAGGTGATTTATTCGTAAATATTCCAATTGAAGTACTAGGAGATTTACTAGTTGAACCAACAGAATCATTTACTGGTGCAATAACATTAGTAAATGCAAACGGACAACAAGTTTCTATAGGTACAGATACTGCAACAGGTATAATTAATGATGATGATACGGCAGTAATTTCAATTGCAGGATTTACAGTTAATGAAGCAGCAGGAACAGCCGACTTTACAATTACATTAAATCAAACAATTCAAAATGTAGTTTCAGTTGTTTTTGGAACTTCAAATGTTTCGGCAACTGCAGGTTTAGATTATACAGCTGTTTCTTCAACTACACTTAATTTTGGAGCAGCAAATGCGAATTCACAAACAGTTACAATCACAATAGCTGATGATAATATTACGGAACCAACAGAATTATTAAATGGTATACTAAGTTCATTGGTAACAAATGGTCAAGCCATAACATTAAATGGAGGAGGAGCAATTGCTTCAGCAGTTGGAACAATTACAGATAATGATGCTGTTACGTTAACAATTGATGATGTTACGGAAGTTGAGGTAGATGGAGTAGCAACAGTAAATTATGTATTTACAGTAACTCATAATGGCCAAAGTACAGACGGACCATTCTCTGTAGATTACACAACAGCTAATATAGAAGCCTTAGCAGGTTTAGATTACGTTGCACAATTTGGTACTATTAATTTTAGTGGTACAACAGGAGAAACTCAAACCATTACAATAGTTGTGAATGGCGATGATATTTTAGAGCCTACAGAAACGTTTACGGTTGATTTATCTGAAAATGATTTTGGAGGAAGAGATATTACATTCTCAGATGATAGTGGTTTAGGAACAATTACAGATAATGATGCAACAACAGTAAGTGTAGTTGCAAATGATGCAACAGCTGCTGAGCCAAGTAATAATGGTCAGTTTACAGTAAGTATAGGCTTAACTTCATCAACACCAACCGTAATTAGTTACACAATTTCAGGAACTGCAACAGCAGCAAATGATTATACAACTTTAACAGGTTCGGTTACAATTCCAGCAGGAAGTACATCAACAACAATTGATGTTTCAGTTTTAAATGATAATATTTTAGAAGCAAGTGAAACAGTTATTATTACTTTAGATACAATTACTTCAGGCGATGCAGATATTTCAATTGGTACACCTGTAACAGCAACTGTTACAATAGCCGATGAGGATAGCGCTTTAATAAGCATTTTAGCGAATGATGCAACAGCTTCAGAACCAAGTAATAATGGTCAGTTTACAGTGAGTATAAGTAATGCTTCAGATGTTGATACCGTAATAAGTTATTTAATAACAGGTACTGCAACTGAGGCAAATGATTACACAACTTTAACAGGAACAGTAACAATTCCAGCAGGTTCTACAGAAGCAACTATTGACGTAACTGTTGTTGATGATACAATTCTTGAAGCAAGTGAAACAGTAATAGTCACTTTAAATACAATCACTTCGGGTGATACTGAAGCAACAATTGATGGTGTAAATGATGTAGCTACAGTTACAATTTCAGATAATGATGCAGCTTCTTTAGCAATAGGAGATATAACAATTACTGAAGGTGCAAATGCAGTATTTACAGTAACTCTTTCTGGAGCTGTTCAAGGTGGTTTCACAATCGATTATGTAACAGCAGATGGATCTGCAACAATTGCAGGAAACGATTATACGAGTGGATCAAGTACATTAAATTTTACAGGAACAGATACAGAATTTTATACTGTTACCATCGCTACAAATGATGATAACTATTTAGAAGCAGTAGAAAACTTCGTATTGAATTTAAGTGCTATTAGTAATGGATTGGTAACTTATGATAATCAAGCTACAGCAACATTAAATGATAATGATGTAGCCTCTTTAACAGTTTCTGATATTACGGTTGATGAAGGAAATAATGCAGTATTTACAGTAACCTTAACAGGAAATGTACAAGGTGGAGTAAGTATAGATTACACAACGGTTGATAATTCAGCAATTGATATTTCAGATTATACAGCGCAATCTGGAACACTTAATTTTACAGGAACAACTCCAGAATCTTTTACAATTACAGTTCCAACTTCGGAAGATATTATTGCAGAACCAACAGAGACTTATTCTTTAGATTTCTCAAGTATTACAAATGCCTTAGTAACTTATGATGCTCAAGCAATTGGAACAATTACAGATGATGAGGTGTTTACTATAAGTATTGCAGATACTTCTATAGCAGAAACAGAAAGTGCTCAAATTTTAAACTTCGCCGTTACAATAAATGGTGAAGCACAAGATGATGTTATACTTAGTTTCTCAACGACAGTTGGGACAGCGACTGCAGCATCGGATTATATTACAGAATCTTCTGTAGTAGTTACGATTCCAGCAGGAAGTACAAGTATAGATATTCCAGTAAATATTTTAGGAGATTTAATTTTAGAGCCAACAGAAACTTTCACAGGAACAATTACCCTAAGTAATACAAACGGACAAGCAATTTCGATTTCAGATGCAGTTGCTATAGGAACCATTACGGACAATGATGCGGCAAGTATTGCCATTGCAGATGTGACAGTAGATGAGTCAGCAGGTACAGCAACCTACACCGTAACACTGACAGGAGAT
>NZ_WTAR01000152.1 GCF_013139515.1 Lutibacter sp. | reverse complement strand
TTTTTATTTATTTTACTAATTCCACCTGCATTGGCTGTTACTATAAAGTCTTTTTCTATTGATATGTCTTTGAAATTCTGGATATTCAAATTCTTAAAATTTGATTCATACATGTTTTTTATTAGTTCAAATTTTAAATTTTTATTTAGTTGATGAACATTATAATCACTTAAAATATAAAGAAAATTATTTTTTATATTTAATTGTCTGACCCTTTTTGGGTTTAAGTCAACTTTGTATGAATTTATTATTTGTAAAGTTTTTTGGTTTAATAGAATAAGTTCGCTTTGATCATTCCCTAAGGCAATATATTTGTTAAATAGATTTATGGAATGTAGATCATTTCTTTTCTCATTATCAAATCTAATACCATTAATATTTAAGTTTGGTAAAAGAAAAAGACCATTAGATAAGCTACCAACCCATATGTTTTTTTCCCTATCTAGAAATGATTTGGAGGAGTGTATTGATGGGAGTATTTTTTTATTTTTAGTTTTATCTAGTGAGTTTATAATTAATGCTCCTTTACTTAAATTTGTAATTAAAAATGAATTGTCAAATGGAAGAGTTTGATAAAGATAATTTGTTGAACGATTGTAGTTGAAGCTATTAAATATAGTGTTTGAAATTAACATTGTTTTTTTATCAATGTTTTTAAAAGCCTCGGCTTTTTTTCTTCGAAGTTTTTGTAACGTATTCTTAGTGTACAAATTTGCATCAATATTTCTCCAATTATTTTTTGTTAATGAACTACTTTGTATTTGATTGATATTATTTTTTTGGGATGATGATACGAGAACTTTAATTTCTTCATTTGTATCTTCTACAATTTGGGCTTTATTAGAGTTGTTTTTATACGGTAATTCTAAATTATTATAAGTTGTAATTGTATTATGTGGATCTAGTTTTTTTATGTTATTTACAGCTTGTAAAAACCATATATTATTTTTACTATCTTCAAAAATATCTGAAACAAAATTATTAAAATTTAAACCTCTCAAAAACTTTTGATTTTGAGAGTTATAGAATTTGTTATTTTGAAGATAGCCTAATTTTCCATTAAACCCAACTAACCAAATTCGTTTTTTTGAATCCTTAAATAGGTATAAAACTTCATTATCGGGTAAGCCATCAGAAATTGTGAAATTTTTAAAGGTTAATCCGTCAAACCTACTTAATCCATAATCTGTAGCAATCCAAATTAAACCATTTTCATCTTGATTGATGTCGTAAACAGTATTACTTGGTAGTCCATTATTGTTATTAAATTGAGTAAAACCTGGTATTTGAGCAGACAAACTAGCTTGAAATAGGTAATTTACAAAAATAAAAATAACAATTTTACGCATGAATAGGTTAGATATAAGTAACAAATATAACGCTTATGAAATTAATAGTTGCACCTATATGTAAAATACCTGCGTTTATAAATTATGTGTTTTAGGAAATAAATATTGATAGTATATTTGTTCGGTTAAGTCGAATTAGAGGAAAATTTTTTGATAAAGGTAAAAACAAACTATGAAAAAGGAAAAAGGTGCTTTAAAAGCATCTTTTTTTATGGAATAATATTTAAAAATTAAGATAAGGTATTTTGTTGATTTTCTTTAATTAAATGAATATCTTGCGTATGAATTAAAATATTATATTATATAATTGATGTACAATAAGTTACCTTCCAAAAGATATCATCATACTTTAAAATTTTTAAAAAGTGTTTTACCTGCACCAGCAACCATTTTAGATTTAGGTGTTAGAAATCCATTTAGTGAAATAATGGAGCAAAATGGCTATAAAGTTTTTAATACATCTGGTGAAGATTTAGATTTAGTTCCTGAAATAGTAAATAAATATAATATTGATGCAGTTACAGCATTTGAAATATTTGAACATTTAGTAGCTCCTTTTAATGTTTTGAACGAGATTAAATGTGAAAAAATAATAGCTACAATTCCTCTAAATTTATGGTTTGCAAAAGCATATAGAAGTAAAACAGATATGCGAGATAGACATTATCATGAATTTGAAGATTGGCAATTTGATTGGTTGCTTGAAAAATCAGGATGGAATATACAGAAAAAAGAAAAATGGACAAGCCCTATAAATAAAATAGGTTTTAGACCCACCTTAAGAAAATATACACCTCGTTATTATGCAATTTATGCAGAAAAATAATTAGTATGCGAATAGGAATGATTTTAGATAAGCCATTTCCTCCTGATCCAAGGGTTGAAAATGAAGCTATTTCATTAATTAAAAGTGGGCATAAAGTGTTCTTATTCTGTTTAATGTATAGTAATGAAAAAGAGAACGAAGTCATAAAAGGAATTGAAATTAGAAGATATAAATCAAGTAATTTAATTTATAAGTTATCTGCTTTAGTTTATTCGTTTCCGATTTATTCTTTAATAATGGCAAAAAAAATTAATCATTTTTTAAAGTCAAATAAAATTGAAATTATTCATACACATGATATCCAAATTGCCGGAGCAGTTCTAAAATCTAATAAAAAGCTACAACTTAAAACTATTTTAGACTTACATGAAAACAGACCTGAAATTATGAAGTTTTATCCTCATTTAACTAAATTCCCAGGTAAATACTTAATCTCACCAAAAATATGGAAACAAAAAGAGGAAGAGTTTATTAATAAAGTAACTAATGTTATTGTGGTGACTGAAGAATCTAAAAATGAAATTGTAAAAAGAACAAGCAAGCAGAATGAAGGTATAGTTGTTGTACCAAATACTGTGCATAAAGACTATTATAATACAGCAGTTATTCAAAATGAGATAATTGAAAGATATGTTAATAATTTTGTATTACTTTATATTGGAGATACAGGTTTACGCAGAGGTTTACAAACAGCTATAAAAAGTATTTCAGTTTTAAAAAATAATATTAAAAATATTAAGTTAGTTATTGTTGGTAGTAACACATCAGATACAATTTTAAAAAACCATGTAAAAGATTTGGAGATTCAAGATTTTGTTGATTTTGAAGGGTGGCAAAATGAAAAATTATTACCATCGTATATAAAGGCTAGCTCAGTTTGTATTTCGCCTTTACATAGAAATTTGCATCATGACACAACTTATGCAAATAAAATATTTCAATATATGAGTTTTTCAAAACCTGTTTTGGTAAGTAATGCAACTGCCCAGAAAAACTTGATTGAAAAAACAAACACAGGGTTAGTGCATTTAGAAAAAAATGCTGAAGATTTTTCAGAAAAAGTAATGCAAT
>NZ_WTAR01000011.1 GCF_013139515.1 Lutibacter sp. | reverse complement strand
AAATAACACCTGTGGCATCACTTGAACCATTATTTGTTACCGTTAGCGTATAAACAATCGTAGCGCCCTCATCTGGGGTGGTATCACTAACCGTTTTTACCGTTACTAAATCTGAACTCGTTACCGTGATCGTTGCTGTTGGGTCTGCTTGTGGTGTTGGGTCTGTTTCATTACCTGTAGCTGTAATAGCTGTATTGATAATTATATTTCCTCCTGTACCTGCATCAACAATCGCACTTATCGTAATGGTTGATGAACTTCCACTTGGTAGTGTTCCTATAGTCCACACACCTGTTGCATATGTATTTACTGTTCCACCTATTGCGGTATGACTAACATACGTAACTCCTGCTGGTAAATTGTCTGTTAAACTAACACTTGTTGCTGCACTTGGACCGTTATTTACAACCGTAAGTGTATAGGTTACTGTATCGCCTTCATTTGGTGTTGCATTGTCTACCGTTTTCGTAGTTACTAAATCTGTAATTCCTACTGGAATGGTAGTTGCTGCGGCTTGATCATCTTCTGATAAAACGCCATTATTTGGTGTAGAATCTATATCTTCTTGATCTACTGATACAACTTCTGCTACATTGGTGTAATCTCCTGTGACATTTACAGTTGCTGTGATGGTTAAAGTTACAAAGCTTCCAGATGACATACTTGAAATATTCCAAAGCTCTGTCACTGTATCGTATGTATTTCCTCCACTTGCCACATGGCTTACATAGCTATATCCTGAAGGTAAGCTTTCATCAATACTAATATTGGTTGCGGTACTTGGACCACTGTTTAATAACGTTAACGTAAATGTTACAGTATCTCCTACATTTGGTGTCGAATTATCTACGACTTTTAATAAGGATAAATCTGAACTTGTTACCGTTATACTTGCCGTTGGATCAGCTTGTGCTACTGGATCTGTTTCATTTCCTGTGGCTGCTGTAGCTGTATTAACTATCGTATTTCCTGCTTCGCCTGTATCAACCGTAGCACTTATTGTGATCGTTGCAGAACTTGCATTGGCAAGTTCTCCTATTGTCCAAACATTTGATGCATACGTGTTTATAGTTCCGCCTGTTGCGGTATAACTAGCATACGTAACTCCTACTGGTAAAGCATCTGTTAAACTAACATCTGTTGCTATACTTGGACCGTTATTTACAACCGTAATGGTATACGTTACCGTATCTCCAACATTTGGTGTTGCATTGTCTACCGTTTTTGTAGTTACTAAATCTGCTATTGGTGTTGGAACTGTTGTTGCCTCGTCTTGATCGTCTTCTGAAATATCATTATTCCCTGGTAATGAATCTGAATCTGTCTCATTTACCGAGACAATCTCTGCTATATTCGTGTAGTCGCCTGTAGCATTCACTGTTGCTGTAATAGCTAATGTCTCTGTGTTTCCTGATAATAAACTCGCTATTACCCAAGAACCCGTAATATTAACATAAGAACCTACTGTGCCTACCGAACTTACATAACTGTATCCCGATGGTAATAAATCATAAACATCTATATCTGTTGCTGTACTTGGCCCACTGTTTAAAACTGTAACAGTGAAAACAACAGCATCCCCTACATTCGGAACTCCATTATCTACTACCTTAGCTAAAGATAAATCAATAACTGGTACTGGTGTACTTGAAACTGAATCTTGATCATCTTCCGAAGGTATATCATTATTTGGTGTAGAATTTGAATCTGTTTCAGTTGTTGCAGTAATTTCAGCACCATTTGTATAATTACCTGAAGCATTAACACTTGCAGTAATTTCTAAAGTTTCATTATTTCCTACTGTTACAGCTCCTATATTCCATAAACCAGTAATATTACTATAAGTTCCTGATGAAGCCGAATGCCCTATATAAGAATAACCTGTAGGTAATTGATCTACAGTTTGAACTCCAGTAGCATTACTTGGTCCTGAATTACTAACTGTAATTGTGAAAACAACATTTGAACCTATAAGCGGTGTTGTATTATTAATTGTTTTATTTAATGCAATATTAACAATAGGTGTTGGTGAAGTTACTTCAGTATCTTGATCATCTTCCGAAGGTATATCATTATTTGGTGTTGAATCTGTATCTATTTGATCAAAAGAAAATATTTCTACTGAATTTAAATACTCATCAACAGCTCCAGTTGCAGCATTTACTGTAACTTGATATGTTAAATTTGTTGAATTACCATTTAATAAGTTAATACCTGACCAATCTATTAAATGACCTCCTGAATTATAAATACCTCCATTAGAAATTGAACCTGAAACAACACTATACCCAATTGGTAAGTTATCTTTAACTGCAATTCCTGTTGCATCATTTCCGCCACTATTAGTTACTGCAACTGTAAAAGTTATAGTGCTGCCAACATTTGGAGTTGAATTATTTACTGATTTAGTTAAACTTAAATCTGTTACAGGTATAATTGTAATAATTACATTATCTGCTTGTGTAGCACAAACACCATTAGCAATAGACCAAGTAAATTCATAAACACCTGGTACAGTTCCTGCAATTGCTGTATTTGGATCGTTAACATCTATAATAATAGGTGTAGTTGGGCCTGAAACAAATAACCATTCCCCTATTAAAGGTGTAGCTGCAGTAGCACCTAAATTAATAGTATCAAATTGAGCCAATGTTTGGTCTGGCCCAGCATTTGCTGGCGCGCCTAAATTTGTTATTTTAATTTCAACAGTGTCATCTAAAGTACATCCGCCGTTATTACTTGACCACATAAATTCATAAGTCCCGGCAATTAAGCCTGAAATAATAGTTGATTGATCATGTGTGTCTGCTATAATTCCAGTATTAGGACCCGTTACTTGAGACCAAGTTCCTATTCCTGGATTAATAATATTTCCATTCATTACTACTGAAGTTGCATCACACAAATCTTGATCTGGACCTGCATTTGCAGGCGATGGTGGGCCAGCAGTAAAAACTAAATCTACAGTATCAACACTAACGGCACAAATTGGGCCATTAGCAACTGTCCATGTAAATGTATATGTTCCTAAAGGAAGTGAAGAAGGACCTGCAATAGTTAATGTAGATTTTGGATTATTTGGACTATCAATTACAATACCACTTCCTCCTGAAGGATCGGTTGTTAATGTCCAAATACCTATTCCTTTTACTGGTACATCTGCATCTAATTGCGCGCTTAACTGACAAGCTGAACCTTGTAAAACACCTGCAACAGCTGTGCTAGGCGGATCGTAAGCATTTATTCTAACTACATCGCTAAAACTACCACAATTACCTGAACCTGTATTCCATTCAAAAATATATAACCCTTCAATAAGATTGTTTACTACTGTATTTGGATTTGTATTATCAACAATAGTTGAAGTGTTTGGCCCACTTACTTGTGTCCAAACTCCATCTCCAATAATTCCATTTCCTGCCATTGTAACAGCATTACCTCCATCAGTACAAATATCTTGATCAGAACCTGCATCCGGTGTTAAAGGTAAAGCACTATTTACAACGTTCATTGTATCTGAAGTTGATGGACAACCAAAAGCTATATTACTTGTATATTGAAATACATAATCAAAGCCTGGAGTAACAGTTGCCGCTGCAGTATTTGAAGCGGTAGTAGTAATTACGGGTACAGGTCCTCCGGTTGAAGAAAATAATGACCATGTTCCTGAAGAATCTTCATTTCCTTGTAAAAATATATTAACTGCTGCACATAAATTTTGATCAGCACCTGCACTTACTGGTGCAGAAACCTGTAGTATTACATCGTCAAAACTTGGAGAACAATTTGCACCATAAGTACTTGTCCATCTTAAAGTATATGTTCCCGTTACCAAACCTGTAATGGTTGTAGTTGGGTTATTTGGATTTGTTATTGTTGGATTGTTTGGCGCACCTGATAAAATTGTCCAAACACCAATACCATCTGTTATAGTATTTGCAGCTAAAGTTGCTGTACTTATGTCGCAAATAATTTGATCACCTCCGGCAGCTGCTACTGTTGGAGCGTAATTTACTGTAAATGTTACATTATCAGAACTAGAAGAACAAATTCCACCACCAGAAACTAACCATTGAAATTCGTAATTACCAATTGCTAAATTTGAAAACGTAGCTGTTGGACTATTAACATCATCAACTGTCCATCCTCCATTTCCAGAAACTTGTACCCAAGCTCCTGTTAATCCAGAACCTACAGCAACTGCTGTAGCATTCATTATTGCTGTTGGTCCACAAACTCCTGTACTTTCATTTCCACTAGCATCACCTGCGTTTGCGGTAGGACTATCAGCAATTGTAATTAATACTGTATCTGTTGTTGGATCACAACCAAACCCTGAAACTGTCCATAAAAATTCATAAGTACCATTTATGGTTCCTGTTACAGTTGTAGAAACTAAACTAGGATCAGTAATTGTAGGTGTGTTTGGGCCAGTAACTAAAGACCAATTACCAACACCAACTACTGGAATTGTTGCATTTAATGTTACTAAAGCACCTGTTGCTAAACATTGTTCTGCTCCTGCATCTGCTACGGATGGTCCTTCAACTGGTGTTGTTGTTATAATTACATCATCTGAAGCACTTCCACAAATATTAGAAACTGTCCATGTAAATGTATAAACTGTTGATAATGTTAATCCAGAAACTACAGCTGTTTCACTTGTATTATCAGAAAAAATAACTCCTGCAATAGGTGAAACAGTCCATAATCCATTTTCACCTGCTGAAAGAGGACTAGCTTCTAAGTTATAAGAACCAAAACAAACAGTATTGTCAGCCCCTGCAGAATTCGCTGGAAGCACTATTGTTGCACCTACAAATACTTGCATATCATCAAAAGTATCTGTTCCTGCCGGACCTCCTGTAATACTCCATCTAAATGTATAAACTCCTGGAACTAATCCAGAAACTGTAGGATTATTTATTGTTTGATCAGAAAAAGCAGCTGTTGAAGGACCGCTCATTTGCGACCAAAAACCAACACCTTGCGTAGGTATATTACCTGCCAAACCTGTTGTAGTCACATCACAAAGTAACGTAACATCTGTTCCTGCATTTGCATCGGTTGGTGATAAAGAAATTGTTACATTAATATCATCTGAAGCTGTTCCACAATCTGTTAAAATATTTCCTGTAGTTTGTCTAACAACCCTAATAGTATAAGTACCCTGTTCTGTTAAATTTAAATTTAAAGTGCTTCCTGAAAAGTTTTGATAACCTGTTGTAGTTGGTCCACTAATAATACTATACTTAGAATTATTTCCACCCGAATAGGTAACAGGAATTGCAACTGTTGTATCATCAACTGGTTGAATAATATCTGGTCCTAAACTAACTGTAACAGGATCATTTAAATATGCTATAGTTGCTGTATCACTTGAAGAACAACCCGGATTTATTGGTCCACCTGTTATTGTATATCTAAAAGTATAAGTACTTGAACCATCTAAACCTGTAATTTGTGTTGTTGGGCTTGTTGGGTCTGATATTACAACTCCTGCTGGACCTCCTGTTTGTGTCCATAAAACTGTTTCACCAGCAAAACTCGGTGTAGTTCCAACAAAAGTTGTAGCAGTTACACCACTACAAAAACGTTGATTAGATATATTTGCATTGGTAATATCTTGAGTTGCTGCAGGTACAATTATTGAAACTGTATCCGAACCAACAGCACAAGGACCAGAAACAGTCCATCTAAAGACATAAGTTCCTTCGATTAATCCTGTAACAGATGTGTTTAAACTATTTGGTGAAACTATAGTTGGTACACTTGGACCCGTTACAAAAGACCAAATTCCAATTTGTGTTCCTGTACCGTTACCACCTATAGAACCATTTAATGTTGTTGATTGTGTTGAAGTATAACATTCTGATAAAGTTTGATCAGTTCCAGCATCTGCTACAATTTCTCCACCGTAATTTGTTACTTCAACTGTATCTGTAGAACTACATCCGTTTGGATTTGAAATTGTCCAAGTTAATGTAGAAGTTCCTGTTGAATTAGCTGGTAAGGTTACTGTTGAAGTTGGAGATGTTGGGGAATCAATAACTACACCTGAACTTCCTGATGCTGTCCACAAACCAGCATCTCCAGGGTTTACAATTGCATTTCCAGATAAAGAATAGGTGCCTGGACAACCTTCAATATCAGTTCCTGCATTTGCCGTTCCAATTGGGTCAACTGTAAAGGTTACAAAATCTTCAAGTGAAGTTCCGCCAACCGTACATTCTGCAGTTATTTTAAAAGTATATGAACTTCCACCTACAGCTCCTAAAACTGTAGTTATTGGAATAGTAGGATTGCTAATAACAACTGATGGTCCTGAAACTTGTTGCCAAAGCATTGATGTGCTTAAACCGTTAACTGTACCATTTAATATAAATGCTTCATTTTCACATATTGTTTTATCAATATCTGCATTTACTGAACAGTTTTGAGAATAAACTTCACCATTAAAAAACACACCACCTACTACTACTAATAATATAAGTAATGTTTCTTTTAATGTTACCCGATTTTTTTTTGGAGTTGAGTAATTGTTTTTCATATATATTTATTTAATTCGCGAAAATAACATTTTCAATTATTTAAACTGTTTCTAAATAGTATTTTTCATTAAATGAATAGCCTTTTTCACTAAATGAGTACCTTTCTTTAAGGCATTTATAATTTTCTCTTGAAATTGGTATTGAATTATTATTGTTTATAAATACAAGTTTAGCTTTTTGAGAATTACCTTCTATTCGCTTTACTTTATTTAAATTTACTATAAAACTTCTATGGCATTGAAATAAATTAGCGTGCTTATTTACTTCATTCATAATATTATTTAAACTATTTCTAATTGTTTCTACTTTAATCTCATCAGTATTTTCATATGTTAAATAAAAATTTATATAATGCCCAACTGATTGGGTATATAAAATATTGCTTAATCTAGCTTCTACAAATTCTTCTTTATTTTTACCGAAAAAAATTATTGACTCTTCTAATTTTATATAATTTTCAGCAATTACTTTCGGTTTTATTTCAATAGCTGAAAATTTTAAATGGTCTACAAATTTTGAAAAAAAATAAATAAGTGTTCCTATAAAAAAGATGTACAGTAAACTATTAAATGTAAAACCATTTACAGGCAAAACAATTTCACTATTATATAAATAATGAAATGCAACATATGCATATGTTAAATAAATAATAGCCACAAATAACAATCTTTTATAAAATCTAATAATATCTTTTTTATATGTCCAAGTTTTTAAATTTATACTATTCGTATTAATTGCATAAAGCCAACTAAAAAAACTACATATAAATGCTGAAGTGAATGCCACTTCTAAAGTTGATACTGTAGATAATTCTCTTATAATATATGGTTTGAAGAGTGCTATAAAAATTAAAATTAAAAAAAACTCTAAAATTACACCATAAGTTATGTCTTTTCTACTAGTACTTATTGGACTAATAGAATTTAGGTAATAGTTAATTCTTGTATTAATTTGATGTGGGTTCAAGTTTTTTTTGATTACTGTTGACAATTAAAAATAATATTACTAAAATGAAGGGGCTTATTTAGTTGATTCTACTTTGTGGATTAACCAAAAATATATAATTATTGTTACATACGGAATTTTTTGTTTTAACAGAAAATTAATAAACTGTTAATTCACTCTATATTATGTGTTTACCGTGTAAAAGTTTAAAAAAAATAAAACCTATTCTATTTAATAGAAGCCAAAATATCCTTTAAAAAAGCATCAAAATTAAAGCTTGAATCTTCACTTAAACCCATTCTTACAATTACCATATTTTTTGAAGGAATTATAAAAACACGCTGCCCTTGATATCCATTACAAGAAAATACATCTTTTGGAGCATTTGGATACACACCGCCAGCATTTAACCAAAAATGTGCTCCATATTCTCCATTAGAACCATTGGTTGGTGTTGCAGTATAATTTACCCAAGATTCATTTAAGATTTGTTCTCCATTCCAATTTCCTTTATGTAGGTATAACAGTCCAAATTTTGCCCAATCTCTTGGTGTTGCCCAACCATAAGAAGAACCAACATAATTACCTGTTAAATCGGTTTCAATTAACATAGAATTCATTCCAATTTTATCAATTAATTCTGCATACCAAAAATCTAAATATTCCTGATGTGTTTTAAATTGATTTCTAATGTACCCCGAAACTAAGTTTGAAGTTCCTGATGAATAATTCCAACTGTTATTTGGTTCACCCGCTAACGGTTTTTTCATTTGGGTTCTGGTCATATCTTTTGCTAAAAATAGCATCTTAGTAACGTCTGACATGGTGTTGTAATCTTCATTCCATTCCAAACCACTATTCATTTGTAATAAATTGTTTAATGAAATTTTTGAGCGTTCATCATTCTCCCATTCTGGAAATAAATTTGTTTGATTTACATCAATTTTTCCTTGTTTCTCTAAAATTCCTAAAACGGCACTTGTAATACTTTTTGTCATTGACCAACCTAAAATTTTTGAGCTTTTATCAAAACCTTCAGCATATTTTTCTGCAATAATTTTATCTTTATAAATTACTACAACTGCTCTGGTTTTTTTTATGTATTCATCATTCACATCAAAAGAATTTGAAACCGCTGTGTCTAATTCGCTATAATTCACATTACTAAAAACTGTATCTTTTTGTGCTCCATCACCATAAGGATAAGGCAAGTTGCTAGTTGATTTTGTTCTGTTTGGAACTAAAAATTTAGTATCCTCTTTAAAATCATCCAACACTAAAATACTTCCTAAGCCTTCTTTATAAATAGCTTTTCGTTTCATAAAACCATACACTGAAGCTGTGGCAGACTTCTCTTCAATATTCACTTTATCATCTGCAATATTTATAGGTGAAAAATTATTATCCTGCTTATCTGTAATTTCCAATGTTCTTTCAGCTAAAAAAACTGAAGAACTCATATTTTTTGCTGAATATCCTGAAATAATATTCAATCTTGGATAATTTGTATAAACCACATAAATTGCAGCTAAGACTAACAATAACAGACTGTATTTCAATAATTTTTTCATTGAATTATATTTTATATTAGAACGTAAAAATAGGAATTATTTTGTCAGTTCAAAAAAAGATTTTACATTTGTTAACCATTTGGTTAAACTATTTAGTTAAAAAATGAATAAAACAAAAGATACAACTACTGAATCTAATATTTTAAATGCCGCAAAACATATATTTCAGCAAAAAGGAATGATGGGCGCTCGTATGCAAGAAATTGCGGATAAAGCTGGTATAAACAAAGCGTTGCTTCATTATTATTTTAGAAGTAAACAGTTACTTTTTGAAGCAGTTTTTAAAAAAGCATTCTCTCTGCTTGCTCCACAATTAAATGAAGTAATTAACGATGATTCTTCAATTTGTGAAAAAATTAAAAACTTTAGTCACAATTATATTTCATTTGTAATTAAACATCCTTATTTACCAAATTTTATTCTTCAAGAATTGAATAGAAATCCAGATTTTGTTCAAGATTTAATTAAAGAAAAAAACTTCCCAAATATTTCAAAATTTAAAAAACAAGTGAATGATAAAGTTGCAGATGGAACCATAAGAAACATAAAAGCAGAACAATTGTTTATTAACATTATGGCTTTAAATATTTTTCCTTTTGTTGGCGCTCCTTTATTAAAAGGATTCATAAATATTGGCGATAAAGAATACAATCAATTAATAGAAGAACGCAAAACAGCCGTTGCTGATTTTATTATTAATGCAATAAAAATTAACAAATGAAACAACTAATAATAATCTTACTATTCTTATTTTCAATAACAGTTACAGCACAAGAAACAATAAGTTTAGAGGAATGCTATACTTTGATAAATAAAAACTATCCTTTAGCTAAACAACACGATTTGTTAACGAAACAAAATGAGCTTGATTTAGCGGTTATTAAAACTAAAAAATTACCTCAACTAAATTTAGAAGCGCAGGCAACATATCAATCTGATGTTACATCAATTCCAATTGTTATTCCTGGAGCTACAATTCAACCAGCAAACAAAGATCAATACAAAACCACCATTTCTGTAAATCAATTAATATATGATGGCGGTTTGATAAATGCATCTTCTAATGTTAAAAACGCTAGTTTAAAAACACAACAAAAGCAAGTTGAAGTAAATTTATATCAACTAAAAAAGCAGGTAAATCAACTCTATTTTTCAATTTTATTATTACAAGAAAATAGCACATTGTTAATTGCTAAGAAACATCAATTAGAAACAACCTTAAAAGAAGTAAAAGCAGGTGTTAAATTTGGAATGTTATTGCCTACGTCTGAAAATAATTTAAAAGCTGAATTACTAAAAATAGCACAACAATTTTATGAACTTGACCTAAAAAAATTAAGTTTAATTGAAACACTTTCAGAATTAATTGGGCAACAAATTTCAACTGAAATACATTTAAAAAATCCTATAATTTCAAGCAACATAGAAACTGGCATTAAACGCCCAGAATTAGATTTATTTCACCTTCAAAAAGAACAAATTGAAGCTACTGAGCAATTGATTATAAAGAAAAATTCACCAAAATTGATGGGTTTTGCAACTGGCGGTTATGGAAATCCAGGTTTAAATATGTTAGACAATTCTTTTCAAACATATTATATGACTGGTTTAAAATTAAACTGGTCTATTTTTGATTGGAATGCATCTAAAAAAGAACGAAAATCATTACAAATTAACAAGGAACTTGTAGATAATCAACAAGAAATTTTCACACTTAATACCACTATTAAATTAAATCAACAGTTAGCTGAAATAAAAAAAATATCCAGTTTTATTGAATCTGATAAAACGATTATAGAACTAAGAAAAAAGATATTAAAATCGGCTAATTCACAATTAAAAAATGGCATTATTACTTCGTCTGCGTACATCACCGAATTAACAAATTTATACGAAGCTGAAAATAATTTAAACACACATAACATACAATTGCTTTTAGCAAAAGCTAATTATAAAACAACAAAAGGGAATTAATTTAGAATTGAGATCATAGAAAAAAGATTAAAGACTCAAAAACACTAATTTTAAAGAAATGAAAATAACAAGAATACTTATAGGAATATTCATAGTTGCAAGCACTATAATCTCGTGTAATAATAACAATAATAAAGCTGATGGATATGGGAATTTTGAAGCTACTGAAACAACTATTTCAGCTGAAAGCAACGGAAAATTAATACTTTTTTCTGTTGAAGAAGGGAAAATACTAAAAAAAGGTGAAAATGTAGGGTATATTGATACTATACAACTAGCTTTAAAAAAGGAGCAATTAATAGTTTCTAAAAGTGTGATATTCTCAAAATCAAAAGGAGTTTTATCACAAATAAGTGTGTTAAAATCACAGTTAAAAACTGCTGAAATTTCTAAAATAAGAATTGAGAATTTATTAAAAGAAAATGCCGGTACACAAAAACAATTGGATGATATTGATGGAAAAATTGATGTAATACATCAACAAATAAGAAGTGTAGAAATTCAAAACGCGCCAGTTGTTAATGAGTTAAAAAGTATTGATGTACAATTAAAACAAGTTGAAGACCTACTTCAAAAAAGCATTATTTTAAATCCTGTAAACGGAACTGTTTTGGTGAAATATACCGAGCCTAATGAAATTACCTCTTTTGGAAAACCTTTGTATAAAATTGCAAATTTAAGCATTATGCAATTACGTGTTTATGTAAGTGAAACGCAACTTTCAAGCATAAAAATTGGTCAAAAAGTCACTGTGAAAATTGATACTAATGAAACTATGAAAAACTATACTGGAACTATTTCTTGGATTGCTTCTGAAGCTGAATTTACTCCTAAAATTATTCAAACAAAAGAAGAACGTGTGAATCTAGTTTACGCAGTGAAAATTGATGTGAAAAATGATGAAAGCTTAAAAATAGGAATGCCTGCTGAACTATGGATTAATCTATAGTTAGTTTCAACAACTATTCTAAAATTAAAACAATTTTAATGTCATGAAAAATTTAAATAAAATAGCTTCAGCACTTGCATTATTTATAGGTGTCATGTCTGTTTTTGCTGGGTCAAAAGTGCTTTTAGGTGTTGACACGAAAGACTATGCTGTTTTAAACTGGTTAGTAGTGTACAATGTGTTGTTTGGAGTTATTTCAATTATTGCAGCCTACCTTATTTGGAAAAATAACTTATTCGCAAAAAAAGTAGTTGTTTTTATATTAGCAGCGCATACTTGTATGGCGTTGTACCTTTACTTTTTTAATGAATTTGTGGCATTAGAAAGCATTAAAGCTATGAGTTTTAGAGTCGCTCTATGGCTTATAATTTCATTATTAATAATTAAATCAAAAAAATAAATAACATGGAAAAAGTATTTCAATTAGTTTTTATAATTACAGTAGTCTCAGTTGCCATCTCTTGTGGAGAAAAAACAGAAAAAAAACAAGTAAAACAAAAAACTGAAGAAGCAAAAGAAGAGCACGAAAGTGATGACGTTTTACAATTAAACAATGGTAATTTATGGTCTGCAAATACAGAGACTACAGATGGTATAAACAATATGATTTCTTTAATGAATTCCTTTACTGAGAAAGAAAGTTTAGAAGGTTATCATTTACTTAAAAAAAAATTAGAAAAAGAATTTGGTACTATTATAACTGAATGTTCTATGAAAGGTGAACCCCACAACCAATTACACAATTTTTTAATGCCAATGAAATTACTTTTTAAGGGTTTAGAATCTTCAGATATAGTTATTTGCAAAACTAATTTCAACTCTTTAAACAAACATTTAGAAACGTATTCAATCTATTTTAAATAAATCTCTTTTCAAAAACGGCATTAACATTGAGCATTTTAGTCAAAAATATCACAAAAACTTTTAAAAACTTAACGGCCGTTAATAACATTTCTTTTGATGTTAAAGAAGGAGAATTATTTGGATTAATTGGCCCGGATGGAGCTGGAAAAACAACAATATTTAGAATTTTAACTACACTTTTATTTGCAGACAAAGGAGAAGCCATTGTAGCTGATTATGATGTTGTTAAAGATTATAAAAGCATTAGAAACAATGTTGGTTATATGCCTGGTAAATTTTCTTTATATCAAGATTTAACAGTTGAAGAAAACTTAGCGTTTTTTGCTACAATTTTTGGAACTACCATTGAAAAAAATTACGATTTAATAAAAGATATTTACATTCAAATTGAACCTTTTAAAACACGTAGAGCAGGGAAATTATCGGGTGGAATGAAGCAAAAATTAGCATTGTGCTGTGCTTTAATTCACAAACCTAAAGTGTTATTTTTAGATGAACCAACTACAGGTGTTGATCCTGTTTCTCGTAAAGAATTTTGGGAAATGCTTAAAAGATTACAAAAAAAAGGGATCACCATTTTAGTTTCAACACCTTATATGGATGAAGCTGCATTGTGCGATAGAATTGCGCTAATTCAAGATGGTAAGATTTTAGAAATTGATACGCCACAAGAAATTGTAAAACATTATCCAAAAAAAATATACGATGTGAAAACCGATAACATGTACAAACTTATTGAATGTTTAAACACGTATGAACATCATTATAGTGTATATCCATTCGGTGAATTTGTTCATTACACCGATAAAAGAGAGGATTTCAACCCAAAAGATTTGCAGCTGTTTTTAGAAGAAATGGGCGCTGTAAATATTACAATTCAACCTACAGAAACGACTATTGAAGACACCTTCATGGAATTAGCAAAATGAAAAGTAAAAACGTAATAAAAGTTGAAAACCTCACTAAAAAATTTGGTGATTTTACTGCCGTAAATAAAATTTCTTTTAAAGTAAAAACAGGAGAAATATTTGGTTTTTTGGGAGCAAATGGAGCTGGGAAAACAACTGCTATGAAAATGCTCATTGGTATTTCTATCCCAACTTCAGGAGATGCACAAGTAGCTGGTTTTGATGTTTTTAAAAACCCTGAAGACATCAAAAAAAACATTGGCTATATGAGTCAGAAATTTGCTTTGTATGATGATTTAACTGTGAAAGAAAATATTACTTTTTTTGGTGGAATTTATGGTTTATCACGTAAACAAATTGAAGAAAAAAGATGTTTATTAGTTGAAGAACTGGGCTTACAAGATATTGTAAATGAACTGGTAGGCTCACTACCTTTAGGCTGGAAACAAAAAATATCATTCTCTGTAGCTTTATTACACAATCCTAAAATTGTTTTTTTAGACGAGCCAACTGGTGGTGTTGATCCAATTACAAGGCGACAATTTTGGGAAATGATTTATAAAACCGCAAACAACGGCACAACCGTTTTTGTAACCACACATTATATGGATGAAGCAGAATATTGCGATCGGGTTTCAATTATGGTTGATGGTAAAATTGAAGCTTTAGACACACCAACAAAATTGAAAGAACAGTTTAAAGCTGATACAATGAATGATGTGTTTTTAAAATTAGCAAGAGGATGAAGAGATTTATAGGTTTCATAAAAAAAGAGTTTTACCATATCTTTAGAGATAGACGGTCATTATTCATTCTTTTTGGAATGCCAATAGCGCAAATTATGCTTTTTGGATTTGCCATAACGAATGAAATTAACAATGTTGATATTGCTATTCTTGACCATTCTAAAGATATAACTTCGCAAGAAATTATCAATAAAATAGCATCTTCCAAATATTTTAGCATTAAACAGTTGATAAAAAATGAAGCTGAAATTGAAGCTGTTTTTAAAAAAGGAAAAGTAAAAGCTGTATTAATTTTTGAAAAAGATTTTAGTAAAAATCTAACAAAAGAAAATAATGCAACCATTCAAATAATTACGGACGCAACTGACCCTAATACAGCAAATACCATTAGTAATTACACGAATTCAATTCTTCAAAAATACCAACAAGAAATTAATAAAAACATAAAAACGCCTTATCAAATTGTTCCAAAAACCCGAATGGTTTACAACCCTGAATTAAAAAGTGTTTTTATGTTTGTCCCTGGTGTAATGACTATTATTTTAATGCTAGTTTCTGCAATGATGACTTCAATTTCTATTACTCGCGAAAAGGAATTAGGCACTATGGAAATTTTATTAGTATCGCCAATAAAACCATTTCAAGTAATTGTTGGGAAAGTAATTCCTTATGTTTTTCTATCCATCATCAACGCCATTGTTATCGTTTTACTCAGCATTTTTATTTTTAAAATGCCTATTCAAGGAAGCCTCTTTTTATTAGGTGTTGAAAGTGTTTTATTTATTATTACAGCATTAGCTTTAGGTATTTTAATTTCAACAATATCAGCCACACAGCAAACTGCTATGATGATTTCTTTAATGGGATTAATGTTGCCAACTATATTATTATCTGGGTTTATTTTCCCAATTGCAAGTATGCCTTTACCGCTGCAAGTAATAAGTAATATAATTCCTGCAAAGTGGTTTGTAATTATTTTAAAAGGAATTATGTTGAAAGGTGTTGGACTAACATTTATTTGGAAAGAAACATTAATTTTAGTTGTAATGACGCTGTTTTTTATTGCGTTAAGTATTAAAAAGTATAAAATTAGATTAGAATAAAACAGGGAAATTAAGAATAGATAAAAGAAAATAGACAAAGGTCTGAAAATTAATAGCGTAAAATGTTTGACTTTAAAAAGTCTTTTCTCTATGCTCTTTTTTCTATTTTCTAAAAATAAGTTAAAAACAACTGTCATTCCTGCGAAGGCGGGAATCTCATGAACAGAACCATAATGAAGACCATAGGATATATCATTCAAAAAGAATTCAAACAAATATTTAGAAATAAAGGAATGCTTCCTATTATTTTTGTATTGCCTTTAATTCAACTTATTATTCTTTCAAACGCAGCAACATTTGAAATAAAAAATATAAAATTCTCCTATATTGATAATGATAACACTTCATTTTCAAGAGCCTTAATTAATAAATTTGAAGCATCTACTTATTTTAATGTTGTTTCAAATTTTTCTTCTGAAAAAATAGCGAGTGCTTCAATGCTAAAAGGTGAGGTTGATGTTATTTTAGAAATTCCCTCTCATTTTGAACGAGATCTTTCAAAAAACAAAAAAACAGATTTATCTGTCATAATTAATGCTATTGATGGCGCCACTGCAGGTGTTGAAAATGTGTATATCAATCAAATTGTACAGCGATTTAATAAAAACGCGCAAGCTAAATTAATTCAACCTTCAGATATAGTTAATAAACCCAAAAATATTTCAACTATTACTTCTTTTTGGTATAACGAAACACTGAATTACAAAACTTTTATGGTTCCTGGTATTTTAGTTTTACTAGTCACAATGATTACGTTGTTTTTAGCTGGAATGAACATTGTTCGCGAAAAAGAAGTTGGAACTCTAGAGCAAATAAACGTAACTCCTATTAAAAAACATCAATTTATTATTGGTAAATTATTTCCGTTTTGGGTTATCGGAATGGGTTTATTAACTATAGGTTTAATTATTGCTAAAGTCTTATTCAATGTGCCAATTGTTGGGAGTATTGCCTTAATGTATTTATATAATTCAATTTATATTTTGGTTATTTTAGGAATGGGATTATTTATTTCAAATTTTACAGATACGCAACAACAAGCTATGTTTATTTCTTGGTTTTTTGTAGTAATTTTTATTTTAATGAGCGGTTTATTCACACCTATTGAAAGTATGCCTAAATGGGCTCAAAATTTAACTGAATTTAACCCCATAAAATATTTTGTTGAAGTGATGCGAATGGTCATGTTAAAAGGTGCTGATTTTAATGACATTTTACCTCAGCTTATAAAAACGCTTGGATATGCAATTTTAATGAATGGATTAGCGGTTTGGAGTTATAAAAAAACAACTTAAAACTTATTCATTAACAATAAAAGTTGAAAAATTAAAAAGGTATAGTTCAATTTGCAATCTATAACAAAGAAGGTTCTATTCCCAATGAAAAATATAAAAAATACTATAAAAAAGATATTGCTTTGATAACGAAAGATTCATCAACTATAACTTTTACTAACTTACCAAAAGGAAAATACGCTATTAATATTCTTCATGATGAAAATGAGAATGGTAAAGTAAATAAAGGATTTATGCTTCCTAAAGAAGGTATTGGGTTTTCTAATTATGAATCTATAGGAATGAGGAATCGTCCTAAATTCTCTAAAGCTAGTTTTGAATTAAATGAAACTACTGTAAAATCAATTAAAGTTATTTATTTTTAATTGAAAGCAAAAAGGTTAAATTTTTCATATTTTAACTTTAACTATCTATAGTATTACTGCAATTTTGTAATTTCGCATTTAGAATCATTCTAAAAAAAGAAAATGATAGATATTAAAAAAATAAGAGCTGATTTTCCAATCTTAAGTCAAAAAATTAACGGAAAACAATTAGTTTATTTAGATAATGCTGCAACAAATCAAAAACCTCAAGTTGTAATTGATAGCATTGTTAATTATTATTCTACATTTAACTCAAATATTCATAGAGGCGTTCACACTTTAAGCCAAAAAGCAACAAACGCTTATGAAGAAGCTAGAATAAAGCTTCAAAAACATTTCAACGCCAAAAAAAGTTACGAAATTATACTAACTGCAGGTACAACACACAGTATAAATATAGTTGCAACTGGTTTTTCTTCTTTATTAAAAAAAGGTGATGAAATTATCGTTTCGGCCTTAGAACATCATTCAAATATAGTGCCTTGGCAAATGCTTTGTGAAAGAACAGGTGCTATTTTAAAAGTAATTCCAATGAATTTGGAAGGAGAATTAGTGATGAGTGAATATGATAAATTACTTTCTGATAAAACAAAATTGGTATTTGTAAATCACGTTTCAAATGCTTTAGGAACCATAAACCCTATTAAAAAAATTATTGATAAAGCTCACAATATTGGCGCTGCTGTTTTAATTGATGGAGCTCAAAGTTGCCCACATATTAAACCAGATTTACAAGAATTAGATGCTGATTTTTATGTGGCTTCAGCACACAAATTATGTGGCCCAACAGGTGTTGGTATTTTATACGGAAAAGCAGCATGGTTAAACAAATTACCTCCATACCAAGGTGGCGGCGAAATGATAAAAAAAGTTACTTTTGAAAAAACTACGTATGCAGATTCACCTCATAAGTTTGAAGCAGGAACACCAAATATTGCTGGTGTTATAGCTTTTGGTGTTGCTATTGATTATATGAATGCGATTGGTTTTGATAACATTGCTTCCTATGAAGATGAATTACTTCAATATGCTACTAAAAAATTACTTCAAATTGAAGGTCTAAAAATTTATGGTACTTCACAACATAAAACTGCTGTAATTTCATTTAATATTAATGAAATTCACCCTTTTGATATTGGAACTATTATTGATAAATTAGGAATTGCAGTTAGAACTGGGCATCATTGCGCACAACCAATTATGGATTTCTATAATATCCCAGGGACTATTAGAGCTTCTTTTACTTTTTACAACACTTTTGAAGAAATTGACTTATTGTATAATGCGCTAATTAAAGCAAAAACAATGCTTTGTTAATTATTTAACAAAATATGTTTTTCTGTGTAAATTTTAATTTAAATTACGAATAATTTATTTTTTTAAGAGTTTCTTCTGCCTTCCTCTTGTTTTTTAACTTTTTTTTAATATATTCGACCATCTTTACTTAAAGATTAACCCTAATTATTAACTAAAACAAATCAAGTTTACAATGAAAAAAATCATTTTTTCTTTTGCAATAGTAGCGATAGCTTTTGTTGCATGTCAGCAAAATTCTGACGAGGTAGTACCAAATCAAGAAGCAGCTCAAATAGATATGAGCGACTTTTACGTTCATACTAATGTTGATGCTTCGAAAGCCTCAAGCGACGCAAAAAACGACAAATGTCAAAGTATGTCTGTATTAAACAGACAATTAAAAGAAAACCCTAGTCTAGAGAATAGAATGTTTGCAATTGAAAAACATACTAGAACATTTATTGCTGGTAAAAAACCAAGTGGAAACCCAGGTGGTGGAAATAATGGTGGTGGCGGTGATCCTCCTCCTCCAACAGGCTATACAGGTACAATTACTATTCCTGTTGTTGTAAATGTATTAGAAGATGCAAATCATCCAGTTACTCAAGCACATATCAATTCTCAAATCGCTATTTTAAATGCTGATTTTAACAACAACAATCCTGGAACAAGTGCTATTCCTGCAGAGTTTGCAAGTTTAGTTGCAGATGCAGACGTTACATTTGTATTGGATGCTGTTAATAGAAAAGCTTCAAGCAAAACATCTTGGGGAACTAATGACGCAATGAAACTTTCTAGTCAAGGTGGTATTGATGCTACTGACCCAGCTAATTTCTTAAACATATGGGTTTGTGAAATAGGTGGTGGAATTTTAGGGTATGCGCAATTTCCTGGAGGATCTTTAGCTACAGATGGTGTTGTTATTGGATCTGATTTCTTAGGTGAAAATACTGCTGGTGGACAATATGGACACGGAAGAACAGCAACTCATGAAGTTGGTCACTGGTTAAACTTACGTCATATTTGGGGAGATGGTAGATGTCGTCAAGACGATTTTGTTGCTGACACACCAAGTTCTGATGCACCAAATTATGGATGCCCATCGTACCCAACTGTGAATTGTAAATCTAACGATATGACTATGAACTATATGGATTATGTATATGACGATTGTATGTATATGTTCTCTAATGGTCAAAATGATAGAATGAGAGCAATTTTTGCTTCAGGTGGTTCTAGAGAAAGTTTTGTACAATAAAATACTTTTAAAAAGATAAAAAAGGGAGCTTTAAGCTCCTTTTTTTATACCTTTAAATTACTAAATTTTACCTAAAATGAAATTCGTAAAATATCTTTTTCTTATTGTTATTCTTCATAGCTGTAAAGCGCAAACTAATTTAAAAACTATGATTATTAATTATGATGCCACTACACGTGGTAGTTCAATTAAATTTGAAGTTACTTCAACGAAAGTGTATTATAAAGATATTGAGAAGACTATAGAAACAAAAACGAATTCGAAATTTTGGAAAGAAATTACAACTATTGTTGAACAAATAAACCTTACTGAAATAGAAAGTTTTTCTTCACCTACAAGCAATAGAAATGTTGATGCTGCATTACACGCAACTTTAAGTATTTCTATAAATGATTTAATTTATGAATCTCAAACATTTGATCACGGAAACCCGCCAGATAAATTAAAACCTTTAATTGAAGTTCTATTTAAAGTTTTAGAATAATTATTTAAGAAGTCTATTTTCTTCCAAAGTCAGCAGGAATTTCACCCCAAGCCTTTGTTTCCCATTTTAAAATAGTAGTTGAGTAGGTGTTATTTTTAAGCCAAATTTCAGCACGTTTTATCAAATCAAACAATACTTTATTTTCTACAGTAATAGGTAAATTTGTTCTACACTGTCCTTTTTTTACCCAACTTATTGCAATTCTAGAATCAGAATAAATAGGCAAATTGCTCTTTAATTTTTTCAAAAATCCCAATCCGTGAACCAAAGCCAAAAATTCACCTATGTTATTGGTTCCTTTATCAAAAGGCCCTTGAATAAAGAATTGCTTTTTAGTTTTGGTATTTACACCTCTGTATTCCATTTTCCCAGGATTCCCACTACAAGCTGCATCAACTGAAAGAGATTCTAAATTTGGTTTTCCTATTAATTTTAATTCTTCTGAAGAAAGCTGTACTTTTTTAGTGTCTTTCCCAACATAATCTGCATAATTCCCTTTAAATGCTTTTTCAGCAACTTCTTTTGATGCAAAAGATTTGTATTGAGCTCCTTTAAAATCGGAAATGTGCTTTTTACACATATTCCAAGATGTAAAAACGCCTGTTTTGTGGCCATTCCAAATTACATAAAACTTTTTTTTACTCATTTTCTAAAATAACTTGTTCTATAACTTTTGCAAAATTTTCTTGCTCTAAAATATGAATTTTTTTAGCAACATCTTTAGCTGTATCACATACCAATACTTCAAAACTTTGTTGAAAAATAATAGCACCTTCGTCATAATTTTCATTCACATAATGAATGGTGATACCCGATTCTTTCTCTTTGTTTTTAACAACTGCATTGTGCACATGCATTCCATACATACCTTTTCCACCGTATTTAGGAAGCAATGCCGGGTGAATATTTATTATTTTATTAGGAAACGCTTCAAGTATATTTGTAGGGATTTTCCATAAAAAACCAGCTAAAATTAAATAATCAGCTTTTAATTTTAAATTGTTTAATAACTCTTCTGAATTATAAAAATCTGCTCTACTAAAGGGTAAACTCTCCACATTCAAATGTTTGGTTCTTTCCAATACATAAGCATCTTTTTTATTAGAAAGCACTTGAGTAACTATTGCTATATTGCTGTTTTTGAAGTGTTTAATTATATTTTCAGCATTAGTACCTGAACCTGAAGCCAATATTACAATACGTTTCATTTGTACTATTTTTAAGTTCTGTTATTCAACAAATAAAACGAATAATTAACAACTTTTACTGCTTAATTAAAAAAACTTTTTTTAATTTTAAAAATCAATTGTCATCTTTTATTAAGTAAAAGATTTTCATTTCAATAAAGTTTTATATTTTTGCGCAGTAATTAAAATTTAAAAAAAAGAATTATGTCAGACATTGCATCAAGAGTAAAAGCCATTATCGTAGATAAATTAGGCGTTGACGAAAATGAAGTAACAATCGAAGCTAGCTTTACTAATGATTTAGGAGCTGATTCACTTGATACTGTTGAATTGATCATGGAATTCGAAAAAGAATTTGATATTCAAATTCCAGATGATCAAGCAGAAAACATTGGTACTGTTGGTCAAGCAATTAGCTATATAGAAGACGCTAAAAAGTAATCTCTATATGGAAATTAAACGAGTTGTAGTAACTGGACTTGGTGCATTAACACCAATAGGTAATAATATAGAACAATATTGGAATGGCCTTGTTAACGGTGTTAGCGGGGCAGCTCCAATAACTTATTTTGATGCTACTAAGTTCAAAACTCGTTTTGCTTGTGAATTAAAAAACTTTGAAGTTACAGATTACTTGAACAGAAAAGAGGCTCGTAAAATGGATAAATTCACACAGTACGCTATGATAGCTACTGATGAAGCCGTAATCGATTCACAATTAGATTTAGAAAAAATTGATAAAGATAGAGTTGGTGTAATTTGGGGCGCAGGTATTGGCGGTTTAGAAACATTTCAAAATGAGTGTTTGAATTTTGCTGCTGGTGATGGTACTCCAAGATTTAACCCTTTCTTTATTCCAAAAATGATTGCTGATATTGCGCCAGGGCAAATCTCTATTAAATATGGATTTAGAGGTCCTAACTTTGCAACTGTATCAGCTTGTGCATCCTCATCAAACGCAATTATTGATGCTTTAAATTACATTCGCTTAGGATATGCAGATGTAATGGTAGCAGGTGGTTCAGAAGCTACTATAACTATTGCAGGAATTGGAGGGTTTAATGCTTTACAAGCGCTTTCAACAAGAAATGATGATCCTGCAACAGCTTCAAGACCTTTTGATAAAGATAGAGATGGCTTTGTTTCAGGTGAAGGAGCAGGAACACTTATTTTAGAAGAATATGAGCATGCCAAAGCAAGAGGCGCAAAAATATATGCAGAAATAGCAGGTGGAGGCTTATCAGCCGATGCTTACCATATTACAGCGCCACATCCTGAAGGATTAGGTGCAATAAACGTAATGAAAAACTGCTTAAAAGATGCTGGTTTAAAACCAGAAGATGTAGATGCTATAAATATGCACGGAACTTCAACACCACTTGGTGACATTGCTGAATCTAAAGCGATTGTAGAAGTATTTGGTGAACATGCTTATACGCTAAACATTAACTCAACAAAATCAATGACTGGTCATTTATTAGGTGCTGCTGGTGCTGTTGAAGCTATCGCTTCAATATTAGCAATGAAAAACGGAATAGTACCTCCTACAATAAATCATTTTACTGATGATGATCAAATTGATAGTAAATTAAACTTTACATTTAATAAAGCTCAAAAACGTAACGTTAAAGTTGCAATGAGCAATACTTTTGGATTTGGAGGTCACAATGCTTGTGTGCTTCTAAAAAAATTGGATTAACAACAACAAACTTGAATGAGCTTCATTCGTAAATTCATAAAAACTCGCTCTAAAAGAGATGAATTATTTTATGTGACTTTAAAAAAATTAATAGGTTTTAAACCTATTAATTTAGAACTCTACAAAAAAGCTTTTATTCATAGATCTATTAAAAGCATTGATAAAAAAACAGGACTTCAAATTAATTACGAACGATTAGAGTTTTTGGGTGACGCAATGCTAAGTGCTGTTATTGCTTCACATTTATTTCAAGAAGTACCATCTGGAGATGAAGGTTATTTAACCCAAATGCGTTCTAAAATTGTGAGTAGAGAGCATTTAAATGAACTTGGAAGAGACTTCAACTTACTTCTTTTTGTAAAAAGTAATGTTTCAAAATCAAAATTTGGAGACGATATTCATGGAAATATATTTGAAGCTTTAGTTGGAGCCATTTATTTAGATAGAGGATACCGTTATTGTGAGAAATTTATTCACAAAAGAGTTGTTGTTCCTTATGTTGATGTACCTAAGTTAGAAGGGAAAATTACTAGTTATAAAAGTTTATTTATTGAATGGTGTCAAAAACAAAAAAACGAATTTTTGTATGAAGTGTATGAAGATACTGGTAATGATACCATTAAACATTTTAGTGTCAAACTTTTTTTAGAAGGTAAAATTATTGCAAAAGGAAGGGCTACATCAAAGAAAAAAGCAGAAGAAATAGCTTCTAAAAGAGCCTATTATGCTTTTCAAAATGAAATTACCAATTCATAATTGGTAAAAACGAATACGATTTCGTAAAATTATTAGTTACTATACTTAAACAATAGTATTTTTGCCACATTAATATTCATTCTTTATGCAACTATTAACGATAGATTTAGAAGATGATTATTTTTTAATCGGAATTCACACACCCGAAGAAGATTACAGATTGGCATATTTAATAAATACGTTTTTAAAAACTAAACTAATTAGATCTAATTACCACTTAGATTTTAATAATTCCAATGCCAAATTTCCACTATTTGAGTATAAAGACAAAAACAATTTTATAAATTATTATTTAATAAATAACAAGTATTCACAACTTGTAAATAAGAAACAAAACAAAGGTTTATTTGATGGTAATTACAGTACAATTTCCTACTTAATACCTGAGAAAAAGAAAGTAGATTATTTTTTAAAAATTGAAGGCTGTAATCAACAAAATCTAATTATTAATTTAGTTAAAAAATTAAATAGCATTCATCAAATAATTACTTCATACGCAATTGAACCTAATATCTTAAAATCAAAAGATCACCTAATTTTTTAACTATGGCAAATAACAGAAAACGTACTAAAATTGTTGCAACTCTTGGCCCCGCTTGTAGCTCCAAAGAAATTATTGAAGAAATGATGGAATCTGGTGTGAATGTGTTTAGAGTTAACTTTTCACATGCAGACTATAAAGATGCTGAAGAAAAAATTAAAATAATTAGAGATATTAATAAACACCGTGACTTTCATGTAGCAATTTTAGCCGATTTACAAGGGCCAAAATTACGTGTAGGTGTAATGGCTGAAAAAGTAAAATTAGCATTAGGTGACACTTTTACTTTTACTACAGAAAAGTGTGAAGGAACTAAAGAAAAAGCCTTCATGACCTATCAAAATTTCCCAAAAGACGTAAAAGTTGGAGAGCATATTTTGGTTGATGATGGTAAATTATTATTTGAAGTAACTGCAACTAATGGTACTACTGAAGTAACTGCAAAAGTTTTACGTGGTGGGAAATTAAAATCTAAAAAGGGTGTTAATCTACCAAACACAAATATTTCACTTCCTGCACTTACTAAAAAAGATATTGAAGATGTTTTATTTGCAATTAAGATGGAAGTTGATTGGATTGCATTATCTTTTGTAAGAACACCCGATGATTTAATTCAACTAAATCAATTCATAAAAAAACATTCACGCTATAAAATACCTGTAATAGCAAAAATTGAAAAACCTGAAGCTGTTGCAAATATTGATAAAATAACTGCGCATTGTGATGCTTTAATGGTTGCGCGTGGAGATTTAGGAGTTGAAGTTCCTATGGAAGAAGTTCCTTTAATCCAAAAAAGATTAGTGCTAAAAGCAAAAAAAGCACATATTCCAGTTATTATTGCTACTCAAATGATGGAAACAATGATTGAGAATCAAGTTCCAACAAGAGCTGAGGTGAATGATGTAGCAAACTCAATTATGGATGGTGCAGATGCTGTAATGCTTTCAGGAGAAACATCGGTTGGTGAGTTTCCTATTGAAGTAATTAAACAAATGCGTAGAATTATTGAAAGTGTTGAAAACTCTCCATTAATCTCAACATTTGATGAAAATATTCAGTGTGTTAATAACCGTTATATTTCAAAAATAATTTGTCGTCAGGCTGCTTTAATGGCTAATACTATTAATGCCGAAGTAATTACAACATTAACAAACTCTGGTTATACAGCATTTCATATTTCTTCTTGGAGACCAACATCTAATATTTTAGTGTTCTCTTCAAACAGAAGAATTTTAGCAATGCTAAATTTATTATGGGGTGTAAAAGGTGTTTATTATGACAAGTTTGTAAGTACTGACCAAACCATTGAAGATATAAATACTTTAGCGAACCAAAAAGGATATTTAAAAGAAGGTGATTTCGCAGTTAATATTACCTCAATGCCTGTTAAAGAAAGAGGTATGGCTAATACACTACGTATTACTGAATACGGCAATTAAAATTAGTTACTTTTAAGTACAGCATATAAAGCAAAAGAAGCTAACCAATGGGCTCCGGCATATTCTTCTGAGTCCATTTTTTTGTAACTAAACTCAAAATGTTTGTTAGCTAAATTTACCATTTTTTCATTTTCTAGCGCATTTCCTATTTCATATAAACACCAAGCTCTACTAAAGTTAAGGCCATCTAAATGTGCTAATTTACCATCTGATCTATCGGTTACTTCAACAATATTTAAATATTGAGAAGGATTATTTCTAAAGTTTGGTAAAAAAGCATCTAACCAAGCTATATATTCTTCTTTTGTTAGCACTTTTAACATTAAAGAAGCTTCTTGTAAACATGGGGAAAGAAAATCAAAACCTCCTGGCTCCCAATTAATTGGACATCCTTTATCATTTATATAATATTCTTTAGCTTTAACTGTTATTATTTCAGCTAATTCTGGTGAATATTTTTTTGCATAATCCATCGCGAAGGATAAACCAAAAGCTGTGTTAGCGTGCTCTCCAACTCTAATTGGATAATTTAATTTTGGTAAAAATTCTATATATTTTTTCTCAATAAGTTTAACCAAAGGCTTTAGGTTTTCATACATTTTAGTTGCTTCTTTTGAATTCCAATCTTGTAAAGTTTCTGCAACTTTTAACATCCAAGCCCAACCATAAGTTCTTTCAAAAGTTTTATTGTGAACATCATCAAAATATTGCACTTCTTTTAAAATATTATCTTTAGTAATATTCTGTTTAAGCTTCCTCAATATAGCTTCTCTATGTTTAAAATTTGGAAGTTCTTTTACAATATTTAACAAAGCCCAGTGTCCATGCACTGATGAATGCCAATCAAAGCAACCATAAAAAGAAGGATGCAATTCTGATGGTTCTTTTAAATCTGTTTTATCTCCTAAAACTTGTCCCAATTTATTTGGGTATTCTTGATCAATACACTCAAAAGCAAAGTGATATAAATAGGTTGCAGTTACATCGTTCAATTGAGGTTTTATAGCTATTTCTTTATGTAAAGTTTCAACAATAGTTTGTTTTTCCTTTTTTTGATTACAGCCTACAACCAATGCAATTATTACAGCAAATAACACTCCTTTTTTCATTCTCTAAAATTTTATATTCGTTTTAATAACCGTAGCATCATTCATAACAAAAGGCATTGGCATCATTATTTCTGACCGCGGTGTTAAATTAAATTGAGGATTTGTAAATAAATCATATTTAACTTCCAACACATCAATATCAAATTTTTGATTTTTATCTACCATGAACTCTAAATCTATAATTTCATTTTCTTTTGTGAAATAATAGCTCATTAAAGTTCCTTCAGCCATAGATAATCCTAAATTATCATCTGTTTTATTTGGAACAACGGTTTCATTCACTTTAAAAACTTTAAAAACAGTTGGTATTTTAGTTGTTAACTCAACTTTATTTGCGTTTCTAAGAGATAATATACTTAAACAAACTTTTCGTTCATTATTAACAATAGTATCAGATACAATGGTAATTATTGGCTTCTTAAATTCTTTAATTTCAGTAGTTGCATGTAGCTGAATACTTGTTTTATATTTACTTGCAGTAGTGTTAGTGTCATAATTCCCTTTAGTTGGGTTTTCGCCTAAAAATTGTTTGGTAAAGTTATCTACTTTAGAATTATAACTTGCCCAATATGCTTTATTATTATTTGCATCTAATACATACAAAATACTATTTGGTTGTCTTCTATCAATAGAATACGATGAAAAAATAGCAGCTGTAATAAATGCTAAAATAGAAATTGATAAAAATAAATTAGCCAAGTTTTTAGAGTTTTTATACTGTTGAAAAACCGGTATTAAAAACCCGAATAACAATACCGTAAAAATTGAGCTAGCTACTAACATTTTTAGCCCTAAACCAACAGGTAACATTTTTAATAAAGGTGCAAAAATTACTAGTACAGGTATTGATAAAATAGTGAAAAGTAGGATAGTTTTACTTTTGCTTTCTGAAAAAATTAATATTAAAAGTACAAGTAATGAAACTATAATTGGCAAAATAAAAAATGCTGAACCTTGTAGGTAAAAAGCTATTCCACCATTGATTAATAACCAGAAAAATAATGGTGCTATCAATAAATCTTGTATAGTTCTTTTTTTGAAAAAACCTTTATAAAACCAAAAACAAATAGCTAAAGTTAATGCAATAAAAGCTGCAATATAATAATGCCCATTATAGGTAAATCCGTGTAAAATATCATTGTATTGTGGGTGTATTTTTAATACTAATTCCCACCCAAAAAAAGTAATTAAAGTAGCAACTATTAGCGAAAGTAAAAAAGGTACAAATCCTTTTAAAATTCCTTTTACAGTTAACTTCTTTTTTGAAACACCAATAATTAGTAGCATAAAAAATAATACTGCACAAACTACAAACATTGGTAAAACCCAAGAAAATGGATAAAATACCAATCCAAAATAAGGGAAATTAAAATACACATAATCTTCTTGTGATTTTAGATTTTCTAAACTGTTATTTGAAAAATAATCTAATGTAGCTGTTAAATAAGATGCCTGATGATTAAAGGTGTTTAAATCCATTCTTTCATAAGAGTCTTGTACCGTATGATAGTCAAAATGATCATCAATAAAAGCAAAGTTATATCCATCAATATCTCCATCTTCTCTAAAAACAGTTAAATCAGTATCATTTGGAAGCATTTTATAAATACTATACATTAACGAATTCCCTACTGGATGAGAAGCATTTGCTTCGCCTAAAGCTTCAATTAAATTTTTATTTCCGCCATTAGTTTCAAGTAAAATATAACTTGGACCACCGCTACCACGAGCTTCAAAATTTAAAACCAATCCAACATCTTTTGCCCAAGAATGATGATTTACAAATGCATTGGCACCTAACAATCCTAGTTCTTCAGCATCAGAAATACAAATAATAATATCGTTTTTTGGTTGTTTGTTTTTAGCTAAAAAAGCTCTAATTCCTTCTAAAATTACAACTACTCCACTTCCGGCGTCACTTGCACCTAGAGCTGAGTGCGGATTAGAATCGTAGTGAGAAAGCAACAACAATGCTTTTCCTTGTCCGCTTCCTTTTATTCGTGCTAAAATATTTTTAGTATTGGCTGCTGCTCTCCACTTTTTATTAACAGCAAATTGTTCTTGTACCTCAACTTTTAAATCTAATTCTTCTAACTCAGAAACTATATAATTTATCACATTTACATGTTCAGCTGAACCAGTAAAGTGTGGTTTTTCAGAGATTTCTTTTAAATGAACTAATGCTTTTTCGGTTGAAAACTCAGTTAATTCAGTAGTTTTTTTAATTTCACCTGAAGGCATTAACGAATTAAAACTAATATAAACTGCTGTAATAATAATTAAGAATGATATTACTTGATGATGTTTTTTTGAAATCATTTTTGATGAATTAAATTTTTTAAAATTAACTCATTTTTTAGTTTAATTAAAATAAAATATTGACGTTTCATTAAATTTAACCTCAAAAGCAATAATTAGTGCTTTCTTTTAACCTTAATTCTTATATATTTGACAATCTTTTGAAGAAACTTATTATGGATAGACGGAAATTTTTTAGAAACGGATCATTATTTGCACTTGGAACTTCATTATTAAACCCTTTTGATTTAAGTGCTGCTCCTATAGATTTTGACACTTTAAAAAAGAACAAAAAAGCAAAAAATATTATTATTGTTGTAAGTGATGGAATGAGTTCTGGAACATTAAATATGACCGATTTATATTTAGATAGAAAAACCGGCATTGGGAGTAATTGGCTTCAATTATATAAAGAAAATAAAATATCTCGTGCTTTAATGGATATGGCTTCGGCAAGTTCAATTGTAACTGATTCAGCTGCTGCAAGCTCATCTTGGGGTGGTGGTTTTAGAATTAACAATGGCGCTTTAAATGTTGGGCCAAACGGTGAGCATCATTTACCAATTTGGCAAAAATTTAAAAAAGCAGGGAAAATGGCTGGTTGTGTAACGACTGTGCCAATAACTCATGCAACACCTGCCGGTTTTTGTGTAAATAGCACCTCTAGAAATTCACAACCTGAAATAGCTGAAAAATATTTAGATTTAGGATTTGATATTATGATGGGTGGTGGTGAAAAGTATTTTTCTTCGGAATATAGAAAAGATAAAAAAGATATGTTTCAAGAATTTGCTAAAGGTGGTTATCAAGTTGTAAAAACTAGAAATGAGATGTTTTCAGCTGATAATAACAAACCAATTCTTGGTATTTTTCAGCATGACGGGCTTCCTTATACTATTGACCGAAACAACAATAAAGAACTTACTGAAAAAGTTCCAACATTGGCTGAAATGACTCAAAAAGCAATTGATCGCATGAAAGATCATCCTGAAGGATTTGTACTACAAATTGAAGCTGGAAAAGTAGATTGGGCAGCTCATGGAAATGATATTGCTGGTTTAATTTACGACCAAACAGCACATGATGAAGCTATTAAAGTTGCCATAGATTTCGCTGAAAAAGATAATGACACGCTGGTTATTATCACTACTGATCACGGAAACTCAAATCCTGGTGTAATTTCTGGAAAAGAAGCTAATGATAATTTTGACACTGTACAAAATTACAAACATACAAACGATTGGATTTTGAATGGTTTTGGTAAAGAAACTTCTATTTCGCAAGTAAAAGAACGTATAGAGTATGCAAATAACTTTGCAGTTACAGATAAAGAAGCTAAACGCCTTTTAAGATATTACAACGACATAAAATCTGAAGACGGTTTATACAATGCCAGACATTTGCCTTTTAGAACACTTTCTGAAATTCAAAAAGAACATAATTCTATAAGTTGGATTAGTATGCATCATTCATCAGATTATGTAGAATTAGCCATGTTTGGACCTGGAAGCGACTTATTAAAACCATTTATAAAAAATACAGATTTACACTACCTAATGTTGGAAGCAGCTGAAGTTGAAAATAAGTTTTAACTTATTCTTTTCTAATCAATAAATAATAATCATTTTCTAAGGCTAAATAACCTTGGTCATAAATATAATAATAGGTATTTCCTGTTTTTGTGGTATAAATTGAAGTAAAATAATTAAAATCAAAATTACCATCTAACAACTTTGTTCTGGTAACTTTAGTTTTACCCGTTGGGTTTAAATCAGCCAATAAATGGTGATTTTTACGAAGTCTATTATTAATATTTCTTATTAAGTTTTTACTTTCTTTGTTTACTTTATTGTTGAATGAATTTCTACAATAATCTGAACAAAACTTCTTGTCAACTCGTCCATTAAACGGCTCACCACATTCTAAACAATTTTTTTTCATAGCAATTTTTTTTCTTTTTCAGTTAAGTTTTTAAATTTTTACGTGACTCCAGTTTTCACCAGATTTTATTCTATATAATTGCATTTCAGAAATCCCAAATTGTTTCGCTATCATTTTCATTCGTGTTCTTCTGTTTGGATCAAATATCTTCTTTTTAATTAACCGAACTCTTCCTTCTGATAGTTTTGAATATGTAATCTTACCAATTCTAGCTATCTTTTTTGGGTTTTTTTTATGATGCAAAAACATATCTGATTTATTTACCCATTTTAAATTTGAAACTACATTATTTTCTTTGTCAAAATCTAAATGAATTACATATTTTTCATCTTCTTTCTTCTCTAAAAATAACAGTGCAACTAATCTATGCACATAACTAGATGACGATTTTAATTTTCCTTTTTTCTTTATCCCAAAAGATATATACTCACTTACTAATGATGTTGGAGACAATCTCCAATTCTCATCATATACTTTTTTCTTTTTAACTCTTCCGTAATTTGAAACCATATATTCATCGTCATCACTCCAATGTTCTTCTTTGTACGGCTTCCATAATTCATTTTTAAAATCAATAATCATGTGCTAGTTTTTTTAAAGGGTATAACAAATATACTTAAAAATAGCCACTTACAAACGACTACAAACGTTTACATACGAAAGTAATTAACTAACAACCGAATAAAACAAAACAACTAACCAATATTTGCACTGTTGAATTGAACGAATGAGATTCAACTTATATAAAACCTTATCTTATGAGTACGTTAAGAAACAAAGTGCAGTTAATTGGAAATTTAGGAAACAACCCTGAAATTATTACATTAGATTCAGGAAAAAAATTAGCTAAATTTTCATTAGCAACCAATGAAAGTTACAAGAATACACAAGGAGAAAAAGTGACTGAAACACAATGGCATAATTTAGTTGCATGGAATAATACTGCAGAAATTATTGAAAAATATTTAGAAAAAGGAAAAGAAATAGCTATTGAAGGAAAATTAACTTCAAGAAGCTATGAAACCAAAGAAGGCGAAAAAAGATATGTGACTGAAATAATTGTGAATGAGCTTTTAATGTTAGGAAGCAAATAGTGTGGAAAATTGTTTTGAAAAAGAGAAAAAAGCGCCAATAGGCGCTTTTTTTATTTATAATTCATAGATAGCTGTATACGCTTTCTTACAACATCAACTTCTAACACTTTAACAATTACTTGTTGATGTAAGTTTACAATTTCATTCACATCAGTCACAAATTTATCTGACAAGTTTGAAATATGAACTAGACCACTTTCTTTAATTCCAATATCTACAAAACAACCAAAATTGGTAATATTATTTACAATCCCTGGTAAAAGCATTCCAATATTCAAATCATTTATAGTTCTAATATTTTGATTGAAAGTAAAAACTTTAGCCGTTTCACGCGGATCTAAACCTGGTTTTTCTAATTCTTTAACAATAGCTGTTAATGTAGGCAAACCAACTGAATTTGTACAGTAAGTTTGTAAATTTAATTGTTTTGAAACTTGATTGTTATTCATTAATTCAAGAACGCTTTTCTTTTGATCTTTTGCCATTTTAGCTACTATCTCATAACTTTCTGGATGTACTGCAGAATCATCTAACGGGTTTTTAGCATTTTTAATTCTTAAAAAACCTGCGCCTTGTTCAAAAGCTTTTTCTCCCAGACGTGGTACTTTTTTTATCTCATCTCTTGAAGTAAATGATCCATTTTCTTTTCTAAAATTGACAATTTTTTCAGCTAATTTAGGCCCAATACCTGAAACATAACTTAATAATGAAGTACTTGCAGTATTCACATTTACACCAACTGTATTTACACAACTTTCAACCACAATGTCTAATGATTTTTTCAATTTAGTTTGATCAACATCATGTTGGTACTGCCCAACTCCTATAGATTTTGCGTCAATTTTTACCAATTCAGCTAAAGGATCGGCCAATCTTCTTCCTATTGAAATTGCACCTCTAACTGTAACATCATAATTTGGAAATTCGTCTCTTGCAATTTTAGAAGCTGAATAAATAGATGCGCCTGCTTCACTTACTACAAAAACCTGAATATCTTTATTAAATCTTATTTTTCTAATTAATTGTTCCGTTTCTCGTGATGCTGTTCCGTTTCCAATAGCAATAGCTTCAATTTTATATGCATCAACTAATGAACTAATTTTTTTTATCGCCCCTATTTGATCGTTTTGAGGAGCGTGTGGGTAGATGTTCTCATTATATTCCAAACCTCCTTGCGCATTTAAACAAACAACTTTACAACCACTTCTAAAACCAGGGTCAATTGCCAAAATAGTTTTTTCGCCTAAAGGAGCTCCTAATAATAATTGCTTTAAATTTTTGGCAAAAACTTGAATTGCATTTTCATCAGCTTTTTCTTTTGAAGTATTTAAAATTTCGTTTGAAAGTGCTGGAAATAATAAACGTTTATAAGCGTCTTGTGTGGCTAATTTAATTTGAGCTGAACAATCATTATTAGTCCGAATAATTCGGGCTTCAATTTTACCTAAAGCCCTTTCATTATCAATTTCAATTTTTACACGAATAAAACCTTCATTTTCTGCTCTTAAAATCGCTAATAAACGATGTGATGGACAACGATTTAAAGCTTCAGACCAATCAAAATAATCTTTATATTTTTGAGCTTTTTCTTCACTTTCTAATTTTTTAATAACTTTTGATGTTATTACAGCAAATTTTTCTAATTGATACCGTATACTATTTCTTATATCAGCTCTTTCATTAATCCATTCAGCAATTATATTACGTGCGCCTTCTAATGCGTCATCTTCATTAACAACCTCATTCGTTAAATAATTTGTAGCAATAAAATCAATGTTATTAGCTCTTTGGCTCATAATTATTTTAGCCAATGGTTCTAACCCGTTTTTACGAGCAGTTTCAGCCTTTGTCTTACGTTTTTTCTTAAAAGGAAGATAAATATCTTCCAACACAATTAAATTGTTCGCTGCCTTAATTTTCAATTTTAATTCATTGGTTAAAAAATTTTGTTCTTCCAACGCTTTTAAAATAGTTGTTTTACGTTTTTCGAGTGCTGAAAACTGAGATTTATACTTTACTATTTCACCTATTTGAACCTCATCTAAATCACCTGTTCGTTCTTTTCTATATCTTGAAATAAAGGGAATTGTACAATCTTCATTTAATAATTGAATGGTATTTTTAATACCAATTTCAGGAAGATTTGTTTGTGATTTTATAAAGTTTAGTAGTTGCATTTAATAATTTATGAGTGTGGTTTTAATCTTTAAATTTTTTCAAACGATATTCTTTTGATCCTGAAAAATAGTTTCCTAAAATATAATAATCTTTATATTTAAAAACTGTTTTCCCTTTAGGAAAGTAGTGATCTTTTTCTTCAAAATCTTTTATCTTGTCAAAAGCATTATCTTTTATTTCTCCTGTAATATGGTTAAAATTGGCATCAAATAAACATTTAATATACGTAGATTTTGTTTGAGAATAATAGTTAAAATTATTAAAAGTTGGATTGAAATATATATTTACTGAGCCCATATTTCCAATTGTTCCTGCTCCAATATTAAATCCACCTGTCGGTCCCATTGGCATTCCAAAAGACATTCCTCCTCTTGCAATCTCTACTTTACCACCTAAAGTAATTTGATATTTATTATGAGCCTTATGAATAGAAACCCCAATATCTCCTGTTGTGATTTTTCTTAAAAACTTTTTGGTTTTTTCTAACTCTCTATAATTATCATACATTCCTCCTTTTTGAATTATTGGCGTATTTTTAAACGTAATTGAATCATTTACAGTTGCTGAATATTCTTTAATTAGTTCTCCTGAATTAAAATTTTGAATAGTAAAGGTAAATTTTTCAGGTGTTGAAGCAATTGCGTATAAATAATCACCATTTAAATACGTATTCGTTTTTTTTGAAACCGATTGAATTTCGTTAAAAGGTTTTTTAAACCGTTTCACTTCTTTCTCAAATGAAATTATATCAACTAAGATAATTTGAGAAAAACTCTTATTTTGATCAAAAGAAAAAACAAATTTACCATCTCTTATATAAAATTTTCTAAAAGCAGAAGCAACTTCTATTGAGTTGGGTGTGTTTTCAGTAATTTTTTTAACCCCAACACTACTTTTTGTTCCGTAAAGACCTCCTGTTATTGTTAAAAGTTCGTAAAGTGTTGCGTTTTTACTAACTCTGTTTATAAACCTTTCTTTAGAAAAATCAACTTTAGTTACAACATAATTCCCATCGTCGTCAAAAGAATATATATTTAAAATTGATGTTTTTTTTGTTGCTGAGATTACATAAAATTTATTTTCAATAACAGCTGTTTGAATAAATTTTTCATTTTTAGACTTTAAAGTAAACTCCTTAAAATCAGAGCTATTACTAGTGTATGAAAAATTTATAGTTGCAAATTTATCTTTTTTGGCATTTGTAAAGTACACTCTATAATCATTATCTTCAGAAATACTATTTCCTATCAACGTTTTATACTTTCTACTTCTATCGTCAGAACTTAATTGTTTTGTAATTTCAAAATTACTATTTAAAATGTACCCATAAACTTTAGTTGCATCAACTATAAACAAAGAAATATCGTTATTCTTTTTATTTACAATTGGAATTACTTGTTTTATGCCTGTTGAAGATGTTTTTAAATAATTTTTAAATGCTACTATTTCTTCCTGAGAAAAAGTTACTATACTAAAACTTAAAGCAACAATTGAAAATAATTTTCTGTACATAGATCATTTTTTGAACTACGAATATAAACAAACTAGCTTATTTGTTCTCCATTAGATACTGAATCATTTTCAGGTTCAATAAAGGCTAATTTACCATCAGGTGTATCAGCCATTAATATCATTCCTTGGCTTTCAACTCCACGTAATTTTCTTGATGCTAAATTTACCAAAACAGTTACTTTTTGACCAATAATATCCTCCGGTTTAAAGCTTTCTGCAATTCCAGAAACAATAGTTCTTGTATCAATTCCAACATCAACTTTTAGCTGTAGTAATTTTTTTGTTTTTGGTACTTTTATCGCCTCAATAATGGTTCCAACACGTATGTCTAGTTTTGTAAAATCATCAAATTTAATCGTTTCTTTTTGAGGTTCTACAACTTTATTCTCAGCTTCATTTGCCAATTTAGTAGCAGCTAATTTATCTAATTGAGCTTGAACTTCACTGTCTTCAATTTTAGCAAATAACAACTCTGCTTTTCCAATTTGATGATTTGAAGCTATTAATTCCATTTTTTCAGAAACAGTATCCCAACTTAATTTGTCATTGTGAGACTCATTTTTTTGAGTTGCGGCAATCTCTTTGTTTGATGAGATTACTTCGTCGCTTTTCTCCTCGTAATGACGGAGGTTTAAAATTCCTTTTAGCTTTGTTGAAGTAAATGGTAAAAATGGTTCACAAACAACTGATAACCCTGTTGCAATTTGTAAGGCAACATACATAATGGTTTTAACACGTTCTGGGCTTTCTTTTATAACTTTCCAAGGTTCTTCATCTGCCAAATATTTATTCCCTAATCGCGCTAAATTCATTAACTCTTGTGAAGCTTCTCTAAATCTATATCTATCAATTGAACTTCCAATTATTGAAGGAAATTTTTGTAGTTTTTCTAATGTTTCATTATCTACATCTAAAAATTCATTTGGTTCAGGAATAATGCCATCATAATATTTATTGGTAAGCACTACTACTCTATTAATAAAGTTTCCGAAAATAGCCACCAATTCGTTGTTATTTCTTGCCTGAAAATCTTTCCAAGTAAAATCGTTATCTTTTGTTTCAGGTGCGTTTGCCGTTAAAGCATAACGTAACACATCTTGCTTACCTGGAAAATCTTCTAAATATTCGTGCAACCAAACTGCCCAATTTTTTGAAGTTGAAATTTTATTTCCTTCTAAGTTTAAAAATTCGTTTGCAGGTACATTTTCAGGTAAAATATAGCTTCCTTCTGCTTTTAACATTGCTGGAAAAATAATACAGTGAAATACAATATTATCCTTTCCTATAAAGTGAATTAACTTTGTTTTTTCGTCTTTCCAATATGGTTCCCAATCTTTCCCTTCACGCTCAGCCCATTCTTTAGTTGATGAAATGTATCCAATAGGTGCATCAAACCAAACATATAACACTTTCCCTTCAGCTCCCTCAACAGGTACAGGAATTCCCCAATCTAAATCACGTGTTACAGCTCTTGGTTTTAAACCATCATCTAACCACGATTTTACTTGTCCTAATACATTTGTTTTCCAATCTTTTTTATGTCCTTCAACAATCCATTCTCTTAACCATTTTTCGTACTTGTCCAACGGTAAATACCAATGCTTGGTTACTTTTGTAGTTGGTACATTTCCTGTAATTGCAGATTTTGGATTTATTAAATCTGTTGCATTATGACTTGTTCCACAGCTTTCACATTGATCGCCATAACTTTCTTCGTTTCCACATTTTGGGCATGTTCCAACAACAAATCTATCAGCTAAAAACTGATTTGCTTCTTCATCATATAACTGCTCATTAGATTCTTCAATAAATTTACCTTCATTGTACAACTTCTTAAAAAATTCAGAAGCTGTATCATGATGTACTTTTGCCGAAGTACGAGAGTAATTATCAAAAGAAATTCCAAAATCTTGAAAAGATTTTTTAATAATAGCGTGGTATTTATCTACAACATCTTGTGGTGTAATTCCTTCTTTTTTTGCTTTTAACGTAATTGGAACACCATGCTCGTCTGATCCGCAAATATAAATTACATCATTTCCTGTAGTACGTAAATAACGTGCATAAATATCAGCCGGTACGTAAACGCCTGCTAAATGCCCAATATGAACGGGTCCGTTTGTGTAAGGTAATGCCGCTGTAATTGTATATCTCTGTGAATTGCTCATTAAAATTTATTTAAGAAAGCACAAAAATAAGGATTAATGTTGATTTTTAGATTTGTTTAAGTGTTGAATTACACATAAAATCTTTTCTAGTCTTACATTTGACTTTCTACATAATAATAGTATTTTTACTAAAAGACTTCGAATGCTAAAAAAAACCCGCTTTCAACTACTAAAAATATTCATTTTTAGCTTACTATTTACTTCGTTTGGGCATTCACAAACAAATACTTCTTATACTTCACTTAAAAAACCTGCATATTTAAAAGTTGGAGATACCATAGCTATTGTTTCTCCGGCAGGAATTTTAAAAAATAAAGAACCTATTGAAAAAGCTGTTAAACTTGTTAAAAGTTGGGGTTTGCATGTTGTTTTAGGGGAACATTTATTTGGGACTAATTTTCATTTTTCAGGAACTGAAAAAGAACGCATAAAAGACTTTCAAACTGCTTTAGATTCGGGAAATGTGAAGGCAATTTGGTGTGGAAGAGGTGGTTATGGCACTGTTAGAATTATTGACGGTTTAGATTTTACCAAGTTTAAGAAAAATCCAAAATGGATTATTGGTTATTCTGATATTACCGTTTTACATAGTCACATTCATAATTTAGGCTATGAAACTTTACACGCTATGATGCCTGTAAATATGAAGGTTGAAGAAAAAAAACGTGTTAAAACTGTAAAAACGTTTAAAAAAGCACTATTTGGTAAACCGTTGAAATATAAAGTTAAGGAATCAACCTACAATAAAGTTGGTGAAACAAGAGGGCAATTAGTTGGTGGAAATCTCTCAATTTTACAAAGCTTATTAGGTTCAGTTTCTTCAATAAATACCAACCAAAAAATAGTATTTATTGAAGATGTTGGTGAATATTTATATAATATTGACAGAATGGTTTATGCTCTAAAACGAAGTGGGTATTTTAAAGAATGTAACGGAATAATTGTTGGCGACATGACCAATATTAAAGATAATTCTACACCATTTGGACAAACAGTTGAAGAAATTGTTTTAGAGGCAACAAAAGAATATGATTTTCCAATTTTATTTGGTTTTCCTGGTGGTCATGACGATATTAATAAAGCACTATTTTTAGGAAGAGAAATTGAACTAAAAGTTGGGAAACAACACTCAACAGTAAAGTTTAGCGACTAAAATTAGTTTCGAAAAATTGCGAAAAAATGGCTACACATAATGATTTAGGTAAAAAAGGAGAAGAACTTGCTGTAGATTTTCTTCAAAAAAACAAGTATAAAATTTTAGATTGTAATTGGCGTTATAAAAAAGCTGAGGTTGATATTATTGCGCTAAAAAATAACACTTTAGTCGTTATTGAAGTTAAAACACGCTCATCTAATTATTTTGGAAACCCGCAAGATTTTGTAAACCCTAAAAAAATTAAATTATTAGTTGAAGCCATTAATGAATATGTGACTTCTAAAGATTTAGATGTAGAAGTGCGGTTTGATATTATTGCAATTTTAAAAAATAAAAATACTTTTGAGATTGAACATTTGGAAGATGCTTTTTTGCATTTTTAATTCAAGTTATTGAGGTTTTTATAAGTAATCATCAATTTTACACATTTTTATTACCAACAAATAGTTAAACTATTGATTTATTAGATTTTAAGGAAATAATTATAAAAGGAACAATAGAAATAAATAAACGCACGTAACATTACAAACCAATGTTTACGTTCTAGCTTATTCTAAATCATTCTTAGCTTGAGTAACATTCTGAAATGTCGGTGAATTCTCTGTAATTCTGCCTGCACCCTTTTTATTAATTTTGAAAGTAACATCTTTTGTTGTAGTAAATAAAAGAA
>NZ_WTAR01000040.1 GCF_013139515.1 Lutibacter sp. | reverse complement strand
TCCGTAAGGCATTTTAGTATTTGCCAATTTTTCTAATAAATGTTGTTGGTTATTTTCCATCAACAAAATCTTGCAAATAACTATATCGTTCAGTTAACTTTCCGTTTTCTGTCATTTTTGATCTATGCAAAACACCTTCTGCATCATTATTAAAAAATGAAGGAATTACATGATTGGCAAAACTTTCACCAAACCCTTCAGAAGCGTCTTTAGGAAGTTCACAAGGTAAATTGTCAACCGCCATTACAGCTATTGCATTTTCGTTCTTAAAATCTGTTTCTTGTTCAGTTATTGGATTGTAACCATAATTAGGCTCAGCTATTGTTGAAGGTCTAATTGTTGAAGCCACTGGCCCATCAATATCACAACTAATATCAGCAACAACTTTTATATTAAAACTTTCAGACTTAGCATCTTCACGTGTAAAAATATATGGAGAACCAACACCGTAAAAATGACAAGCAATATACATGTCAGCCACTTTGGCAAAACGCATAAAATCACCATTATATTCTTTAGGTTTTTTAAAAAAATCAAACTCATTAATTATTTGTCCATCTTTTCTTTTGTTATAGTCTAGCACATCTATTTGAACATACACCGCTTCAGTAAAAGTTTGAGTTAAAAATTCATCAACTGAAACTTCTTTCATTCCCATACCGTCTAACATTTCTTTAGCTCCATTACTCACACGCCCTTTCCCTGTCAATACTACTTTTATTGCAGAAAGCTTTAATTTTTGCAATTCATGAATTAGCATTAATTGATCGTGAAGCTCTTCTGCCTTTGGCAAATTGAAAATATTATACTTTAAACCGTAAGTTCTAAAACCGTTATAAGCACCAACAATACCAGCATATCTTCCAAAAGCTACAACTCTAACTTCATTTTTATTAGTAATAGTTTCGTGATCATGTAATTCAATGTTTTTCAATAAAATTGCATTCAGCAGTTCTCTATTATAAGATTGTTTTTTTATAGTGTGTGAGAAAAAAAAGTATTTTTTATTTGGAATTAAACTGTTGATAGGAACTTCTTTTACACCTAATAAAACATCACAATCAGAAACATTACTAACTACCTCAATTCCTTCATTTTTGTAATCTTCATCTGTAAAAAATCTATCTTTAGAACTTTCTACCTTTATAGATAGCTCTGAAAATTCATTCAATAAATCTTTACATTTTTTTGGAGATAATACGACTCTTCTATCTGGTGGGTTTTTACGTTCTCTAATAATTCCTATCTTCATAAATAACTGGTATAAATTTTGCACTAATATATTAGGAATTAAAAGAACTCACAAATAAACTATGTGACATATTTTGTTTAAATTTGCTTTCTTTTAAAAGGTACAGATCTTTGAAATTTTGGGGACGACTGGTTTTGACTGCAAGGTCAATTAATATATAAGCATGTCGAGTAATGAAATAGCACTCGTAAATCTCAATTTCAACATTTTAAACGGCGAAGATAACTACGCTTTAGCTGCTTAATCCGAATTATAGTAGGATGAGCCTCGGCACACTAGGTGTGCAAGCTGAATGCCCACTGATAGCCTTGGTTAACGGCGATCAATTTAAGGGCATCGTAAAAGTTAACATAGAAATACTATTGTTTCGGTAGTATTTTGAAACTAAAGAAACTAAGCTTTAAGTGGGCTGTTTTCGGTCAGCTTAAGGTCTAAAACCAAACGAAAAATAAGCATGTAGAAAGTATTTTGGTTGCTTGTTTGGACCCGGGTTCGATTCCCGGCGTCTCCACTATTAAAATTAATTCCCTAAAAAAACCTCACAAATTTGTGAGGTTTTAATACAATTTCCCAAGAATTATATCTTTTTCTTGTTTCAAATGTAGGTAGTTTTTAAAAAATCTTTGAGGGTAATTAATCTAAATGTGAGAAATCCCGCCTTTTCACATTGCTATAATTCTTTTAATAATTCTTCAACAGCCTTTTTTAATTGAGAATCAGTACCTTTTACTCTGTCATCAGGGTTATTATCTATTATAATATCTGGCATTGCAGGAGTGAAATCCATATTTTTTTCTGAAGATTTCACATACCAACCTCTAAAAGGGATTCTTACATAAGAACCATCAATTAAAGTATGACCTCCGGTAGAAATTACTGCACCAAATGTAGGTGTTCCAACCAACTTTCCTAAGTTTAGCTCTTTATATGCATGTGAAAAAATTTCAGCATTTGAGTAACTATTTTGATTACACAGCGCTATTGATGGTTTTGTCCAAGCAGCCAAAGGCAAGCGCTCGCTAAAAGGGTAATAATTTTTAAATTGCTTGTGTTCTTTTGCTAAATCTTTAGCAGCTCCTCTTGGAACTGTATACGCGTGTTGTTTTACATTTAATACAGCCATTAAATAATCAGTAGTCCAACCACCGCCGTTATAGCGAACATCAATAACAATACCTTCTTTACCGAAACCTGCAGCAGTTAATTCACGTTCAAAACGCTCAAAACTAGTCCAATTCATTCCTTGAATATGTATATAACCTAATTTTCCTTCTGAATATTTTTCAGTTAAACGTTTCCGTTCTTTCACCCAAGCATTATAATTGTCAGTTCTAGCACTAGATTTAGGTCTTATTACAACCTCTTTTTCTTTTCCACTTGAAGTTATTCCTAAAATAATTTTTTCATTATTGGTTGCCGTTAAATACTGGTAAATATTTTCAGAAGCTGAAACGTTCTCTCCGTTAACACTATTTATAATATCTCCAATATTAAACTTACTAATTTCTCTATCTGCAGCTGAATTAGGCACAATGTAAGAAACTTGAAGCTTTCCATTTGGTGTAGTTTTCAATTCAGTCCCCAATATTCCAGTACTTTCATTTTGAACATTTTTTCGTTCTTCACCTCTATACATTCCCATATGACTTGCATTAATTTGTCCAAGCATTTTATTGAAAATAACTTTAAAATCTGCTCTAGTTGAAGCTTTTAAAGCTAATGGTTTATACGTTTTTTTCAGCTCATTCCAATTTTGCCCATGATAATTTGGATCGTAAAAACGATCTTTAATAATTCCCCAAGCTTCTTCAAAAATTTGATTGGCCTCTTCAGTATAATCAATTTTCATGTTTGCTTTAAAAGGCAAGCTTTCTTTTTTATCCCCAGCTAATTTTATGCGAGAAGTTTTACCTTTGCTAATAAAATAAATGTAATCTTCTTTTTTATTTAATAAAATATTTCTTGGTCTAGAGCTCCCTTTGGTTAATTGCTTTTTCTCTTTACCATCCCAATTTATTTGATGTAAATCTGAATTTACATCTGGATTTCCACGTCCACTATTTCCAGTTGTATAGTAAAAAATTTCACCATCTTTAGAAATAGCATCCAAATATTCACCACCAGTATATGAAGTTACTTGTTGTTGACGTTCATAGATGTTTTCAAAATCAATAACAATATCTTTTACTTCTTTTTCAGTCTTTTCCTCCTCAGATTTTTCATCTTTTTTAGGGGTTGTATCTTTACTATCTTCATCCCAATCTTGTTGTGTTTTTTCCCAATCTTTTTTACGTAACCAAACAAACCAAATATCGTGATCTCCATTATTTCTATTTGAAGAAAATGCTATTTTTGAGCCATCTTTACTCCAAATAGCTCCTGAATCAGATTTTGGATGCATAGAAATATTTACAGGTTTTTGACTATTATCAACTTTATGAATGTAAATTTCTTCATTAAAATATAAGTCACTTAAACTATATGTTATCCATTTAGAATCTGGAGACCATGCAACTCCTGAAGGTGTATCCCAACCATTTAATAGTGCTTTTTTATCACTAATTTTTCCATTTTCTGAAATAGAAGCTACAATTAGTTTTCCATTTCCATTTAAATATGCAAGTTGTTTTTTATTTGGTGATAATCTAGGATTGGTATTTCCTTCTTTATTATTGGTTACTTGAGAAATTTTATGCTTTAAAGAAGTAAATAAATTTTTGTTAGTTGAATCATTAGAAGAAACTGTAAAAAGATTGTTTGGCCCATTCCTATCTGAAACAAAAAGTAGGGTTTCGTTAGTTAACCAAAGTACATCAGCATCTTTATACGCTGAATTAGAAACATTTACAGTTCTACTTTTTTCAGTGTCATTTTCAGTAATAAAAACTTCACCTCTAATTACAAGAGCACTATACTTTCCGTTAGGTGATACTTCAATTTCTGAGGCATTGCTTGTAAAAGATTTTCTTTCAACAGGGTCAAATCTATAATCGCTATTAATTATAATATTAATAGGGTCACTTCTTTTAGTAGTGGTATTTATTAATGAAACTTTATCACCTGAAACAAGTACAATATCTTCACCATTTTTACTAAGGTTAAAAGAAAATATTCCCATAGTTTTTAATGAAGAAATTTGTGATATCACCCCACTTTTAGTGCCATTTTCATCAATACTTAATTTATGAACATTGTATTTTCCACTTCTTGCAGATTGAAAATAAATAGTATTATTATCAGCCCATTGAGGTGCTAAATCTTGCCCATTAAAAGTTGTTAGTTGCTTAAATTTATCATTTGTAATATCATATAACCAAATATCCCTATTAGCAGGTCCTTTATATGCTTCTCTTTCAATTCTACAAGAACCACGAGTAAAGGCAATAAGTTTTTTATTTGGAGAAAGTTTGGCATCAAAACCAACAGAATTTAATAGTCTAAAAGGAGTTCCTCCATTTGCATTCACAGAATGAATTTCTGGTTCTCGTTCTATTTGAACAAAGTTTCTTGAAGTTTCAAAAATAATATCATTGTCACTTGTAAAATCCGTTATTCTATCGTTTGTTGAATGATATGTTATTCTAGTTGGAATTCCACCAGTTGAAGGAATTGTAAATATATCCGTATTTCCATATCGGTCACTTTGGAAAGCAATTGTTTTTCCATCTAAATTCCAAATGGGGTTGGTGTCATAAGCTTCATGAATTGTTAGCCTTTTTAAATTATCTCCAGTAATTGAAGCAGTCCATATATCGCCTTGATAATTAAAAGCAATTATTTTTCCATTTGGGCTAAGCGAAGGAGTATTTATTAAAGGGTTGTTTTGTGAATATAAACTTGTGCTAATTGCAATAAAGCACACAAGAGAATAAAGTATATTTTTCATAAGAGTTTGGTTAAAATTAATTAAAAAAATATCTTTCACAAGATATTAATATACAGGGATGTAATTTTGAGTAAGCTTAAAATTTAACAAATATTTATAACTTAGTAAGTTTTAAAAAAATGCTGACTTATTTTATATTGAGTGGAGATATTTATATAGAGTTGTTGATAAACAAGAGAATCCTATAGGTTTCTTGTTAATAAAAAAACACATATCCTTACATAAATTTCAATAAAAACCATAGAAAGTAATGTTAAATCAGAATTTATAAACATTGGTAAGGTCGAGCCTAATATTTCCATGTTGGTCTTCTCTTTTTTTATTTTTATAGTAGACTTTATTTGACCAAATAGTCATCGTTCACCCCAATAAAATAACAAAGATTAATACCGAAAATCTGAGATTGTAAAAAACGGTTCAATATTATTTATTGCAGAATCCATTTCTTGTCAATTTAATCTTTCTCAATATGAATCATGGAATGATTACGAAGCACAATTGATAATCCACAATATTCTATAAAACTATCTGGCCCAGCTTTTCCGTCATAAGAACCTATCTCACCTACTGATGCATTAAAAAATCGATAGGTATATTGATCGCTCATTAACCATTGCAAATGATTTTTATCTGAAGTTCTATTTAATGCGAATAAATGTTTTGCATGATGCTTTATGAGTTTCCAACCTTCCTTAATATCTTCTTCTTTCTCATCTTGATACATTGGCATTTCAATCCCAAAATAGCGTCTTAAAACGAGTGAAAATACCGGATGAATAATATTGTTCCATGGTTCCATATCTTCAGGAATCCAATATACTTCTGCAACAATTTTCAATTTAGTTTCTCTAGTTGGATTAATACTTTCAAGTACTGCCTTTTTTCCATTCTTAATATTGGAATATTTTTTTAAACTACTAGGCAATAATACCAAAGGTCTAAAAGCATGGTCCATTGCTCCATTTTGCTTTATTTTATAATGCTTACTAATATCATTCCAAATATTTCTGTGTAATAATTGACAATTTGTAATGAATAAAAACTTGGATTTGAACCTGTAAAATAGTTTGAAAAAAGCCCAAATAGCAGCAAATACAGCAAATAATGGTAAAATTACTTCAGCAATTGATTTTAGGATAGTCATCATAAATAGATTCTAAGGTAAATATTAATAACAATTTTTTTAAGTTTTAAAGAACATCTTCTTAACGTATTACTCAAAGGTAATTAATAAAACAACTGTATTTTTTTAAAGGAATAATTTAGATAAAGTCTAAATAATAACATTATTTGGAATAGATGTAAATTATGTTAACTGATTTTTATCAGCAGATTCTTGTATTTTATAATTTACTTTTAGGCTAAACCTACCCCATTACTATTAATTATTCTAAAAATATTTTTATGTGGTTTAATCAAAAAGACGACAAGCATTACAAAATTATTAGTCTAAAAACATATGCTTGGGACAGAACTATCAATAATACTAGGCGTTACAGAAAAGTATTTGATAAAAACGAAATTAACTATTTAGGTGTTGCTATAGAGTTTTACAACAAATTTTTTGATGAAAAAGATTGGAAAACAACAATCACATTTAAAGCTTTTAGTCTTAATGGTGATAAAAAAACGAATGAGCATTGTGTAAACACCAAAGAATATACTATAACAAAAGACATTAATACAGTTATTTGTGATTATGGTTGGGGTGCAGATGAGCCTGGAGGTTATTGGGAAAAAGGTGATTATCTATGGGAAGTTTATATTGATAATGAATATATAGAGTCTACAAAATTTCATATAGAAAACGTTGGAATTGTAACACCAACAAATAACCCTTATTTTAAAGTAGTTACTTTAAAAACTTATGAAACTGGTGGTGAAGAACAAAATTTAGAGAACCGTTTGTATTTTAAGCAGTTTGTGTATAAGCACACGCGTTATATTATGACTGAATTTGAGTTTATTAATAATGTAGAAGAAGAATGGTTATGCGAATTAATATTTAATTATTATGATGATTCTGGCCTGTTAATAGGTGTTTCAGACAATATTAGTTACGTTACTCCTAAAAATGGAGTTGGAGAATCTTATAGTATTATAGCTGGCTGGGGAAGTAAAGATACAAGTATGTGGCTTAAAGATAATTATCGCGTAGAGGTTGTTTTTATGGATACTGTTGTGTCTATCATTCCTTTTAGTATTGGTGATGATTTGTTAGTAAGAGTTGCCGACTATGGTGCTGTTTTAGAAGAGGATTTTGATCCAGAAGAATTAAATGTTGCTGATGAATTACCAGCAAATGAAGCTTCTATAGAGCCAGTAGTTGAAGAACCTGAAACTGATTTAAATTATACACAACCTATAGAGAACAAACCTATTCATGAATTACTTGGCGAATTAGACCAACTAATTGGTCTTACAAATATCAAACAAAAAATTAGAGAATATATAGACTATACAACCTATTTACAAATCCGAAAACAAAAAGGGATTGAAGAAAATGGCGAAATAAAATTACACAGTGTGTTTACAGGAAACCCAGGAACTGGAAAAACAACTGTAGTAAAACTATTGGGGCAAATTTATCATTCAATGGGTCTACTATCCAAAGGACATGTTCTTTCTGTAGAAAGCAATGATTTAATTTCAGGTTATGTAAGGCAAACTGGAGAAAACACAAAAAAACTTATAGAAAAAGCAAGAGGAGGTATACTATTTATTGATGAAGCCTATATACTATTTAAGGAAGGAGCAACAAACGATTTTGGCCCAGAAGCAATTGCAGCATTAATTACTGAAATGAGTGATGGCCCAGGAGATATTGCAATTATGGTTGCAGGATATCCAAAGGAAATGGAAAGTTTCATCAACTCTAATCCAGGTTTAAAATCGCGTTTCACAAATTATTATCATTTTAAAGACTTTACTCCAACTGAATTAGTTGATATTGCTAAATACGCTTCAAAAAAGAAAACTGTTAAACTTTCAAAAAAAGCAACAGTTAAAATAAAGAAAATAGTTACTTCTGCTTTTAGAAAACGTGATAAGACTTTTGGAAATGCACGCTATGTTCATTCTATTATTGATGAAGCCAAAATGAATTTAGGTATCCGTTTAGTGAGAGAGTACGATCAAGAAAATATAACAAAAGAACTTCTTACGAACATTCAAGAACAAGATGTTGAAGATTTAGTTGAAAATAACTTAACTGAAAGATTGAAATTAGATGTTGACACAGCATTACTAAAAGAAGCTTTAAGTGAATTAAGTGGATTAATAGGCCTTTCTGAAATTAAACAAGAAGTACAAGAGCTTATCCGTTTAACTAAATATTACAGAGAAATTGACCGTGATGTTTTAAAAGCATTTTCAATGCATAACGTATTTTTAGGAAATCCAGGAACTGGTAAAACAACTGTTGCCAGAATTATTGGAAAAGTTTATAAAGCTTTAGGCTTATTAGAAAGAGGCCATGTAGTTGAAGTCGATGGTAGTAGCTTAATTGCTGGTTATGTAGGGCAAACTTCTATTAAAACTAAAGAATTAATTAAAAGTGCAATGGGAGGCGTTTTATTTATTGATGAAGCCTATGCTATAACTGAAGGTGCTTCCAAAAATGGAGGTAATAATTTTGGGAAAAAAGCTATTGCAGCACTTATAAAAGAAATGGAAGATCATAGAGGGAAATTTAGCGTTATTGTTGCTGGATATACTGATAATATGAAGCATTTTTTGGAAACCAATCCAGGAATGAAATCTCGCTTTGATAAAACATTTCATTTTATTGATTTTACTGAAAGTGAATTGTGGGAAATATCAAAAAACATGTTTTCTGGAAAAAACTTAAAAGTTGAAAAGAAAGCTGAACAACATTTAAAAAAATATATAACTCATTTATACAAACAACGAAATAAATTTTTTGGAAACGCTCGTTCTATGCGTAAAATAGTTGAAAAATCTATAAGAAATCAAGAATTAAGAATGGCTAATTTACCTAAAAGCAAACGTACTAAAGCTATTATGAACACCTTGAATTTAGAAGATGTGCTGGAATTTGATTCAACTAAAATAGTTACTATCAATCCTAAAAAGATAGGATATAAAGTCTTTAATTAATAAGTATTATGGAGAATCTAAAATCTAAAAAAGTATACTTCTTTTTATTATATTTATTGGCTATCGTTTTTTGGTTTTACTTTTGGTATGAGCTAAATGGCTACCAATTAATGAAGGAAGATTATAAAATACTTTGGTTGCCATTTATAGTTAATTTAGTGTACCTGTTTGGTAATATGCTATTAAACTTATTGCATTGGTATGTTGGTCCAGTAGCTGAAGAAGAAGAGCTATTCAATCCTATTAATGCAAGATTGGCAAATGTATTTACTGCTGCAACTGCTGTTTTAGCTATTGCAGCTTTAATTTATACAATCAAAAGTCAACCAGCAACAAAGGAGTTTGTAAATTACGCATCTTACACTTTTGTTTTTGGTCTCATTTCTATGCTTATTCTTTGGATTCCAGGTCACAGAGCTATTTATAAATTTTACTTTCGACATTTTCAAACCATCTTATTAATTTATAGTATCACTTTAAGCATGAGCTCTATTTTAATATTATTATCTAATCTATCTCAAATTATATAAAACATTAGTTATGAATGAACTTATTATACAATTAGATTCCTTAACAAGCAACATTATTATTGGTATTCTTACTGGTATTTTAACTACAGCACTACTCTATCTTATTTCTAAAATGTTTGCAGACTGGTTAATTCCATGGTATAGAAATATTAAATATATTGGAATAGATGTATCTGGTGTTTGGGAAACAAAACAGGAATTTGATAATTCTAAAGAATATAGTTTACTAAATTTAAGACAAGAAGCTGATAAGTTATATGGATTATGGACTATAAGTATTACTCAAAATGGATCTGATCAAAATGAAATAAAAACGTTCAAAGTAAATGGCTCTATAGAGGATCGTTTTGCTCTTTTAATTTCAAAAAATACAGATAGAAGGCAGATTGGCATTGGAACAATGCTTATTGAAGCAATTGGAAATGGGTTTGAGCTAAAAGGATGTGAAACCTGGTATAGTGTAGATAATAAAGCTATAAAATCAGATACAATTTTATTTAAAAGAAAGAAATAATGTAAATACCTTAATTTTAGTTTGGAGTTGTTAAATTATTCAAACATTATTTTAAGTATAAAAAATAATAAATTCGGATGTAAATTTATAGATAAGCATGCAAATAACACCATATAATATTTGTGATTATATTAAAAAAACAAACGACAAGCCTATTTATTGTAGCCAAAATACCTCCTGTTTTACGGATGATTTATAATTAAAATTAGTGAATTGTAAACTTAAGACGTGTATAATTCATTGCTACATATAGTAATAACCCTACTAACATTTTATAAATTTAACCTAATCTAACAGCTTGAAAACCCTAGCGGATTTGTCACAATAAAACCATAACTATAATCCATTAACCAAACATATAAGACAACCAAATGATTCACCTAATAGTTGGAAATACAGGCTCTGGAAAAACAACATACTCAACCGAATTGAAAAAGAAGAATAAAGGAATTATCTTTTCAATTGACAAATGGAATAACACATTATTTCTCGCTAACAAAAAACCGAATGATGAACTGGAATGGTTTCTTGAAAGAATTGAATTAAAAAACAAATAAATTGAATTTGCTTATCCTAGAAGATGATTATGTTAGCTCGAAACTTTTGAAATCTTCTTAGAAGGTGTTTTCAAAGAGATTATTGTTCTAGCTAATAAAAAAGACACCATAGAAACAGGTAGAGAGAATCCAAAACTTAATCTAACTTTAATGGATATTAAAATTTCTATTCCAATAAGTAGGGAGCTAAAATTTCTGTCCAAAGTTTATAACCATCTGCTGTCATATGTAATCCGTCTTCAATAAACCATTTTTCTGAAGGCATTCCATTTTCACCAATCATAGGTGAAAAAACATCTACAAAAATTGCGTTTTGTTTTGAATTTAAATATTCATTAATCATTGTGTTGGCTTTTTTCATTTCCAATACTTTACTCCAACGATTTAAACTTGGTTTAATAGCAATAAAATACACCTTTGCATTTGGTAACTTTGCCTTAATCATACCGTACAAAGCACAAAAATCTCCAAAGACTATCTCTGCAGATTTACCGGTTTGAACATCATTATCACCAGAATAAATAACTACTTTTTGGGGGTTATATTTTAAAATTATTTGATCAAAATTTTCAATTAAATCAATAATTTGAGAACCACCAAAACCTCTGTTCAAAATTTTAGGATTATTAAAATCTTTTTCTGGATTTTTCCAAAGTCTTATTGATGAACTTCCTGTGAAAAGAATTCCTTTTTGCATTGGTTCATTATTATCTAAAAGATCAAACGCATCAATTTCAGCCTGCCAAATTTTTTCATCTTCTTGTGCAAAAGAGCTTAGTGAAACAATTAAGAATAAGATAAAGGTTTTTTTTATTTTCATTATAGTTACTTTAGAGTTTAAATTTAGTTAAAAAAGTACTCTAAAGTCTAAATTACTCCTTCAAATCAAAATTGTTAGTCAATTATTTTCAGTTTATTAAAATATTACCAATTTAGGTCCTAAAATATTTTAAATTTGAATTTCAAAAAGTACCATTCACCATATTTTAGTTAACAACCCTAAACACAATATGAAAAACAAACCAACAACTGAACAACCTTCAAATTATAATCACCTTGAAAAAATGAGTACATTAGAACTACTCACAAATATAAATGCTGAAGATAAAACAGTTCCAAATGCTATAGAAAAAATGATTCCTTCTATTGAGGCATTGGTTGATGTTATTTATCAAAAGATGAATAAAGCCGGGCGATTATTTTATATTGGTGCTGGAACTAGCGGGAGATTAGGTGTTTTGGACGCTTCCGAATGCCCACCAACTTTTGGCGTTCCAGATAATTGGGTTATTGGTTTAATTGCTGGTGGTGATTCAGCACTTAGAAAAGCCGTTGAAAATGCAGAAGACGATGTTAATTTAGCTTGGGACGATTTAAATACATATAATATTTCTGATAAAGATGTTTTAGTTGGTATTGCTGCCTCAGGAACAACTCCTTATGTAATTGGAGCACTTAAAGAAGCCAATAAACACAACATAGCAACAGGATGTATTGTTTGTAATGAAAATAGCCCTTTATCTGAAGTGGCAGACATATCAATTGAATTAATTGTTGGTCCTGAATTTGTGACCGGAAGCACAAGAATGAAAGCCGGAACAGCTCAAAAATTGGCCTTAAACATGATTTCTACTTCTGTAATGATTAAATTAGGAAGAGTTAAAGGCAATAAAATGATTAACATGCAGCTAAACAATAACAAATTAGTTAAGCGTGGTGTAAAAATGTTGATGGACGAACTTGGTATTGAAAAAGAATTAGCATTAGTCCTTTTAGAAAAGCATAAAAATGTAAAAAATGTGTTAGACAATTTTAAAAATTAATTTTAGTTAATGAAAAATTCAACAAAATATATAATTGGGGTAATGAGCGGCACTTCACTTGATGGGATTGATATTACTTATGTAAAAATTACCAACACCAACAATTATAATTTTGAAATTTTAAATGCTACAACAATTTCATATAATAATGAATGGAAATTAGCCTTAAAAAATGGATTTTATTTATCTGGTGAAGAACTCACAAAACTTGACGCAGATTATGGATTATTTTTAGGTGAAACAATTCAAAAATTCATAAACGAGAATAACATTTCAACTATTAATTTTATTGCTTCTCACGGACATACAATTTACCACAACCCTAAAAAAAAATACACATTGCAAATTGGAAACGGACCATCTATTACTTCAATTACAGGTATTAAAACCATTTGCGATTTTAGAACACAAGATATTTCGCTGGGCGGTCAAGGCGCACCATTAGTACCTATTGGAGATGAACTTTTATTTTCTAAATATGATTATTGCTTAAACTTGGGCGGTTTTTCAAATATCTCAATGAGTGAAAATAACCAACGAATTGCTTATGATATTTGCCCGGTAAATATTGTTTTAAACCATTATGTTACTTCATTAAATATTGAATATGATGATAAAGGAACTATTGCTTCAACAGGTTTAATTCATGAAGATTTATTAAATGAGTTAAATTCATTATCATTTTATAATAAGGTAAAACCAAAATCATTAGGCTACGAATTTATTGTAGAAATAATTTTTCCAATTATTGATAATTACAAACTTGACATAAAAGATATTTTAAGAACTTTTGTTGAACACATTGCAATACAAATTACAAGAAAAGTTGATTCAAACGAATCTAAAACAATCCTAATAACTGGTGGAGGTGCGTTTAACACCTTTCTCATGAATAGAATTCAGTGGTATACAAAAACAAAACTTATAGTGCCTAATAACACAATTATAAATTATAAAGAAGCATTGGTTTTTGCGTTTTTAGGTTATTTAAAAGATGAAGGTAAAAATAATTGCCTAAAAAGTGTTACTGGTGCAAGTAAAAATCATAGCAGCGGTATTATATTTACAGCATCATAAATAAATTTTTAATGAGTTCTATAACTGAAAATCTTAACAAATTAGCAATTTTACTGTCGGGTGAACTACATTTAGACAACTTACACAAAAGTATATATGCTACTGATGCTTCCGTTTACAGAAAACTTCCTTTAGGCGTTATTTATCCAAAAAACAATCAAGATTTAAAAACTCTTATCCAATTTGCTACAGAAAATAAGACAACACTAATTCCACGAGCTGCTGGAACATCATTAGCCGGGCAATGTGTTGGAGATGGATTGGTGGTAGATATTTCAAAATACTTCACTAAAATTTTAGCTTTTGATGAACATAAAAAAACCGTTACTGTTCAGCCAGGAATTATTAGAGATGAATTAAATGACTATTTAAAGCCTTTTGGTTTGTTTTTTGGACCAAACACTTCAACAAGTAATAGATGTATGATTGGCGGAATGGTTGGTAATAATTCATCAGGTACAACTTCCATCAAATATGGTGTAACCCGTGATAAAGTTATTGAACTAAAAACCATTTTAAGTGATGGTTCTAAAGCCATTTTTAATGAAATAACTACTATTGAATTCAATCAAAAAAGACAAGGAAATTTATTAGAAAATTCTATCTACAAAACTATCTTTAATGAACTTTCTGCTGAAGAAAATCAACAAGAAATAATTAAAGAATTTCCAAAAACAAATATTCACAGAAGAAACAATGGTTATGCTGTAGATGAGTTATTAAAATTTGAAGTCTTTGGCGGAGAAAAAACTACCATAAATATTGCAAAACTATTAACCGGAAGTGAAGGCACATTAGCTTTTATAACTGAAATAACATTACAATTAGACACATTACCATCTTCTAAAAACATTATGGTTGCTGCACATTTTAACAGTATTAAAGAAAGTATGGAAGCTGTTGTAACCGCAATGAACCATAATTTATATACTTGTGAGTTAATGGATAAAACCATTTTAGATTGTACTAAAAACAATAGAGAACAATTAAAAAATAGATTTTTTGTTGAAGGTGAACCTAAAGCTATTTTAATGCTTGAAATTTGTACAAATTCTGATAAAGAATCTAACAAATTAGCAGATGATTTAATAACTGATTTAAAAGCACATAATTTAGGATACGCATTTCCAAAATTATTGAAAAAAAACATTGATAAAGCCTTAAATTTACGCAAAGCAGGTTTAGGATTATTAGGAAATATTGTTGGCGACAATAAAGCCGTTGCTTGTATTGAAGATACAGCCGTTGAAGTGAAAGATTTACCAAATTATATTACTGAATTCACTAAAATGATGGAGGAGTATGGTCAAGAAGCGGTGTATTATGCACATGCTGGTGCCGGAGAAATTCATTTACGACCAATTTTAAATTTAAAAAAACAAGAAGATGTTATTTTATTTAGAGAAATAACAACAAAAACAGCCAAACTTGTAAAAAAATATGGTGGTTCATTTAGTGGTGAACATGGTGATGGAATTGTAAGAGCTGAATTTATTCCTTTAATGATTGGTAACAAAAATTATGAACTTTTAAAACGTATTAAACAAACTTTTGACCCAAATAACATTTTTAATAAAGGTAAAATTATTGATCCATTTGCTATGGATGAAGACCTTCGTTATAAAATTGATAGAATTGAACCTGAAATTGAAACTATCCAAGATTTTTCAGATAGTTTAGGAATTTTAAGAGCTGCCGAAAAATGTAATGGTTCTGGAGATTGTAGAAAACTACCTGAGGCTGGTGGAACTATGTGTCCAAGTTACAGAGCAACTAGGAATGAAAAAGACACTACAAGAGCAAGAGCAAATGTTTTACGTGAATTTTTAACAAATTCAGAAGAACAAAATAAGTTTAATCACAAAGAATTATATGATGTTTTTGATTTGTGTTTAAGTTGCAAAGCTTGCGCAAGCGAATGCCCAAGCAATGTTGATATTGCCGCTTTAAAGGCTGAATTTTTACATCAATATTATAAAGAAAATGGCATTCCTTTTAGAACTAAAATGTTCGCAAATAATGTAAAATGGAATAAATTAGGTAGCCTAACTCCTACTTTCACTAATTTAATTTTAAACACAAAACTTACAAAAAAAATTATGGGGATTGCAACTAAAAGAAGCATTCCTAAATTAGTAAAAACAACCGTTTATAATTGGTATAAAAAACATCAAAAAAGACTTATAAATCAGCCTTCAAAATTTGGAGAACTATACCTTTTTGTTGATGAGTTTACCAATTATTATGATGCTAACATTGGTATTAACACTATTGAATTATTAACCAAATTAGGCTACAAAGTAAACATTACACAACACGAAGAAAGTGGAAGAAGTTTTATTTCAAAAGGAATTTTAGATAAAGCAAAAGAAAAAACAGATTTTAATGTGAGCTTTTTTAAAAACCTTATTTCTAAAAAAACTCCTTTGGTTGGTATTGAACCTTCTGCAATTTTAACATTTAGAGATGAATATTTAAGATTGGCTGACGATAAAGAAGCGGCAAAAGAAATTGCGAAAAACAGCTTTACTATTGAAGAGTTTATAAAGCAAGAATTCGAAAAGAAGCATATTACTTCAAAAAGTTTTACACTTCAAAAAAAAATACTAAAAATTCATGGACACTGCCAGCAAAAATCTTTGAGTAACATAGAATCTATATTTCAAATGTTATCTATTCCTAAAAATTACAAAGTAACCATCATAAATTCTGGATGCTGCGGGATGGCTGGTTCATTTGGTTACGAAAAAGAACATTACAAAATAAGTATGCAAATTGGTGAAGACACGTTGTTTCCTAAAATTAGAAACACTGATAATAACACTATTATTTCAGCTTCAGGAACAAGTTGCAGACATCAAATAAAAGACGGTACAAATAGGAATTCTAAACATCCTGTCACCATATTAAGAGAAGCGCTTTTATAGCTTGAAGTTAAATAAAAAAATAATTAAAATGAAAAACATATTTATTGTAAGCCTATTCTTATTCCTTACAACAAGTTACGGACAACAAATTGATCCACTACTAACTTCTGATGTTGAGAATCAAGAAGAATGGGTTGAAAACATCATGAGTCAATTAACTTTAGACGAAAAAATTGGTCAGCTTTTTATGATTCAAGCGTATTCTAATAAAGATGAAAAACATACAACTTACATTAAAAGTATGATTGAAAAATACCACATTGGTGGTTTAATTTTCATGCAAGGTACACCTGAGAAACAAGCTGAATTAACAAATATTTATCAAAAAAAATCAAAAACACCTTTACTAATTGGTTTTGATGGTGAATGGGGATTAAATATGCGTTTAAAAAACTCATTCCGTTATCCTTGGAATATGACTTTAGGAGCTGTTCAAAACAATAAATTAATTGAACAATTTGGGGAACAATTAGGTAAACATTGCAAAAGAATTGGAATACACGTTAACTTTGCCCCAGTTGTAGATATTAATACGAATCCGGCAAATCCAATAATTGGAAATAGATCATTTGGTGAAAATAAATACAATGTAACCGAAAAAGCGATTGCTTTTACTAACGGAATGCAACGAACTGGCGTACTTGCAAATGCTAAACATTTTCCTGGTCATGGTGATACCTCAACCGATTCACACAAAACACTTCCTTTCTTAGATTTTAATTTAGAACGTTTAGATTCTATTGAATTATTTCCTTATAAAGAATTATTCAAAACCAATTTAGCGAGTGTAATGGTTGCACATTTAAATGTACCTTCATTAGAACCAAAAAAAGGAGTTCCAACTTCAATTTCATACAACGTAATTACCAAACTTTTAAAGGAGAAAATGGGCTATAACGGGTTAATATTTACGGACGCTTTGAATATGAAAGGCGCTGCTAATTATGCAAAACCTGGCGATATTGATTTAGCAGCCTTTATTGCTGGAAATGATATGCTTTTAATACCTGAAAATGTACAAGCTGCAGTAACTAAAATTAAAAAATCGTTAGAAAATAAAAAAATTACACTTGAGCGGTTAAACACTTCAGTTAAAAAAATATTAAAAGCAAAATATTGGGCTGGGTTAAACAATTTTAAACCAATAATAGAAAGCAACATTCAAGAAGATATTATTACTATAAAAGATAAATTACTGTATAGATCTTTAATGAAAGAAGCAATAACATTGGTTCAAAATAAAAAAAATATTTTACCTATTAAGGAACTAACGGACAATAAAATAGCATATGTGAAATTGGGTGATTCTGATAATTTTAGTTTTACAAATACTTTAAAAAAATATACACAAGTTGATATTATTAAAGAAGAAAACTTGTCTGTTTTACTACAAACTTTAAAATCTTATAACACGGTTATTATTGGTTACCACAAATCAAATATCAATCCTTGGAAAAGTTTTAAAATGTCTGCTGAAGAGCTCAACAAGCTTCAAAAAATATCTATAAACAACCGTGTAATATTAGATGTATTTGCAAGTCCATACACACTGTTAAACATCAATAAATTTGAAAATATTGATGCTATTTTAGTATCATATCAAAATAGTACAGTTTCACAAGAAATTTCAGCACAAATAATTTTTGGTGCGATTGAAACAAAAGGAAAATTACCTGTTTCAATTAAACATATATTTCCTGAAGGAACAGGATTATCTACTTCAAATTTAATGCGATTATCATATACAATTCCTGAAGAAGTTGATATGAGTAGTAAATTACTTCAAAAAATAGATTCTGTAACAACCTCTGTAACAGACTCATTAATGGCTCCTGGCGGACAAGTTTTAATTGCTCGTTACGGAAAAGTTATATATCATAAAAGTTTTGGATACCATACTTACGACAAAAAACAAAAAGTAAAATTAACCGATTTGTATGATTTGGCATCTGTCACAAAAATATTAGGAGGTTTACCAATGATAATGAAAAGTGAAGAAATGGGTTTACTTAATTTAGATTCTACACTTGGTGAATTATTACCTTATTTAAAAGGTTCTAATAAAGATACAATTACTATTAAAGAAGCATTATCTCACGTTGCTAAAATAAAACCTTGGATTCCTTATTACTTAGAAACTATAGATAGTATTACTAAAATACCATTAAAAAAATTCTATAAAACAACTAAAAGTGATGATTTTTCAATTAAAGTTGCAGAAAATTTATATTTAAAAAACGTTTATACTGATTCCATTTATAAGAAAATTTATGACTCACCACAAAGAGAGGAAAATGGTTATAAATACAGTGGTTTGGTTTTTTACTTATTCAAAAAATATATAAAAGATACTTTTCATTTAGAAATGGATGTTTTAAATAGCCGAAATTTTTACAAACCATTAGGAGCTACAACTTTAGGATATAATCCTTTAGGGAAATTCAAAAAAACTGAAATTGTACCAACCGAAATTGATAGTTATTTTAGACATCAAACCCTACAAGGCTCAGTTCATGATATGGGTGCTGGAATGATGAATGGTGTAAATGGAAATGCAGGGTTATTTGCAAACTCAAATGATGTTGCGAAAATGATGCAACTATATTTACAAAAAGGTTATTACGGTGGTAAAAGATATTTTGAAAGTAACACTATTGATAAGTTTAACTATAGATATTATGCAAAAGATAGCGTAAGAAGAGGTCTTGGATTTGACAAGCCACAAATAAACCCAGAAGAGAAAGCTGCTGGAGATTTAGCTTCAAATAGTAGTTTTGGTCATAGCGGATTTACAGGAACCTACACTTGGGTAGATCCTGAAAATGGTATTTTATATGTATTTTTATCAAATAGAGTATATCCAACTATGAGTAATAACAAACTAGGAGAAAAAGATATTAGAACCATTATACATAATTTAATTTATGAAGCAATTATTTACGAATAATTCACAAAATTTAAAAACATGTTATTTTTGTTACATAAATCTTATTTTTAATAAAAATTAACAAAATAAAACGTTTTCGTATTAAAAAAGTTTGTATCTTTGCCTTGGTAAGTTTCATAGCTTACCATCTTTTTCATAGCAATTTTCCTCACTCATTCTTTGAGTGAGGTTTCTTTTTTTATAGACTTACCTTACTGTTTATGCAGCTTTTATTCCTATATTTGTCGGCTTTAAAAAATTAAACATATGATATTAGGAATTACATATACAGAGTGGGTAGGTTATCTAGCCTCAGTAGTATTAATTATTTCATTTATGATGAAAAATGTAAATACTTTAAGAATTGTTAACTCAGTTGGTGCATTATTATTTGTAATATATGGAATACTATTAGCTATTTCGTGGCCAATTATTATAACTAATGGATTTATTTTAATGCTTAACGTTTATTATCTTACTAAAAAAGAAAAATAAATTTCTTATTTTGCATAAAATATTTATGCTTTGAAACGAATCATAGTTTCTGTAACAAATGACTTAGTAACTGATCAACGAGTTCATAAAGTATGTACTACTTTAACTGAAATGAATTTTGATGTTTTACTAATTGGCAGAAAACTAAAAAATAGTAAAAAAATTAACAGAAATTATAAAACTACCAGAATGAAACTTTTGTTTACTTCTGGTTTTTTATTTTATTCTGAATATAATTTACGCTTATTTTTTAAACTTTTATTTCTAAAAAAAGACATTTTACTTTCTAATGATTTAGACACTTTGTTACCAAATTATTTAATAAGTAAACTATTTGATAAGAAGTTAGTTTATGATAGCCACGAATTGTTTACTGAATTACCTTCAATACAAGGAAGATATTCACAAAAAATATGGCGATTTCTAGAAAAATGGCTAGTCCCAAAACAAAAACATTTCTATACAGTTTCAGATTCAATTGCAAATTGGTTTCACAAAAAATATGATGTGAAACCTTTGGTAATAAAAAATTTTCCAAACTTTAATAAATCCTCTTCTTTAGAGTCAAAAGATAAATATATTCTTTATCAGGGAGCTTTAAATAATGGGAGAGGATTATTAGCTTTAATAGAAGCTATGCAAACAATTGAGAATGTTAAGTTGAAAATTGCAGGAGATGGCCCTATTAAATCTAAAATTCAAGAACAAATTAAACAATGTAATGTAGAAAATAAGGTAGTTTTATTAGGAAATCTTGAACCAGAAAAGTTACTATCCATAACTCAAAATGCAACTTTAGGAATTAGCTTAGAGGAAGATTTAGGCTTAAGTTACAAATATTCTCTTCCTAATAAATTATTTGATTATATACAGGCTAAAACACCTGTTGTAGCAACATATTTACCTGAAATTAAAAAAGTAATTAAAACTTATGGAGTTGGTGAAATAATAGACAATCATACTCCTGAAAATATTGCTACAATCATTAATAAAGTACTAAAAAATGAGAAAAAATTTTATAATGTTAATTTAGAAAAAGCTTCAAAAGAGTTAGTTTGGGAAAGTCAAGAAGAAAAATTAATATCTATTTTTAGAAACGTCTAAATGACTTATATACAGTATTTTATAAACTTGAAAAGTAAAAATAGATGGTTTACCTGAACACATTTTTTTTTCAAAGCTCAAACGAAATATTGAATATACTTTAGATAAAATCCGTTTTAAAAGTCTAATTTTTTTATAATTTGCTATAAGTGAAATTTGTATAGCTAATTTATCATTTGTATTTAATAGAAATAATGCATTTGAAATTGCCTTTTTAGTTTTTTGTAAAAAGACCTTGTTTTCTTCAATTCCTAAATGATAAACTGGATTTTCAGTTATACAAATTTGATCAGTTTTAAACTGAAGAAAAAAACGAGTATCTACAAAACCGTACTTTTCTTTTAATACTGGAAAATTTAATTTTAATGCTACCGACTTTCGTATTGCAAAATTGGCTCCTCTAACATTTAGAATTGTATTTTTTATTCTTTCATTAAAAGCTATTTCTTCTTTCTTCTTTCCATATTTCCATCTTAATAAATGTGGCAATGGATTCTTATTATCATAAATTACATTCCCTGCAATAATATCTTTATCCGTTGATTCTAGTTTATCTTTAAAAACCGAGATAAAATTATTGTGTACTGGCAATACATCAGCATCTAAAAATAACAACCAATCATATGAAGCCTTTTCTATTAAATAATTTCTATTTGAAGCATTTCCTAAATTTATTTTTTGTTGAAATAACATTACATTTAAGTTATCTAACTTATTGATAAATTTAAAATTTTCAATGAGGAATTCAACATTTGAAGCGTCGTCTGATAGTAAAATTTCCCATTTGCAATTTATATTTTTAAATTGATGAAGTAAATTCAATACTATAGATTGAATCTTATAATTATAAACAGGAATTAAAACCGAAATCATGACTAGACCATACTTTTTTGTTGCACCACTTCAAATAATTCACCGCCTTCACATTTAATAGTTCGGTAAGGGAACTTTAAAATAAGGGCATAATCATGCGTAGCCATTAAAATAGTTTTTCCACTTTCGTGAATTTCCTTTAAAACATTCATAACATCTACTGAAGTTGCTGGATCAAGATTTCCAGAAGGCTCATCGGCTAAAATTAAATCAGGGTCGTTTAACAACGCTCTTGCAATTGCAATACGTTGTTGTTCACCACCTGATAATTGAAAGGGCATTTTAAAATCTTTAGTTTCCATATCAACTTTAGATAACACCTCGTTAATTTTAGCTTTCATTTTTACTTTATCTTTCCAACCTGTGGCTTTTAAAACAAATAATAAATTTTCAAAAACACTTCTATCATTTAATAATTTAAAATCTTGAAAAACAATTCCTATTTTTCTTCTTAAATATGGAATCTCCTTTTCTTTTAAGGTTTTTAAATTGAAATCTACAATGCTACCTTTTCCTTGTTCTAACGGCAAATCTCCATATAAAGTTTTCATTAAACTACTTTTTCCGCTACCAGTTTTACCAATTAAATACACAAACTCACCTTTATTAATAGTTAAATTAACATCAGATAACACTAAATTTTCTCTTTGAAATATTTGTGCATTATTTAAGGATAAGATTACTTCAGACATAGAAAAATAGATTTTTAACAAATCTAAATATTTAAACTTAAAGTTTCAACTTATACCTATTTAATAATAAAATAGTTTCTTAAAAATTAAAAGAGGAATAGTTGTTGTAATAGTTCATTCATAAAAAAATAACAGCTAACAAATGCAATTTCAGTAAAAAAATGCGTTATTAGTTTATAATTAAATCTTTCAATTTTTATTAAAATGAAGTATAAAAAAGTTGTTCTACCATGTATTGTATTTTTTATAACCTTTTCATTATTAGCACAAAAAACAGCAATTTACACCAATTCACTTTCTGAATACAACCACGCAATTGAATTGTATCAAAACAAAGCGTTTGTAGCTGCTCAACAAAAATTTAACAATATTAAATCTCAGTTTGACAATTCGTCTGAATTAAAAGCCAATTGTGAATATTATGCTGCCAACTGTGCCATACGTTTAGAACAGCCAAACTCTGATGATTTAATGCAACAATTTGTAGATAAATACCCAACAAGCACAAAAAGAAACAGTGCTTTTATGGATGTTGCTAATTATTATTTTAAAATTGGAAAATATTCATACGCCGCAAAATGGTATCCCAAAGTAAATACTACCAATTTAACCATACGAAAAGAAGAAGATTTTAACTTTAAATATGCCTATTCATTATTTGCAAACAAAGCGTATTCAAAAGCTAAAGAATACTTTTTATTGTTGTTAGACTCTCAAGAATATGGTGCTCAAGCAAAATATTATTACGGTTATATTGCTTATAAAAATGATGATTACGAAACAGCAGACACCTATTTAGGTGAAGTGGTTGAAGATAAAAACTTTAAAACAAATGTTTCTTACTATTTAGCTGATATGAACTTTAAATTAGGAAAGTTTGAAAAAGCTATCGAATACGGCTTGCCTCTTCTTGAAAAAGCTAAACGTGTAGAACATTCTGAAATTTCTAAAATTGTTGGTGAAAGTTATTTTAATCTTCAAAAATATGAGGAAGCAATTCTTCATTTAAAAAATTACAAAGGAAAACGAGGCAAATGGAATAATACTGATTATTACTTTTTGGGCTACGCTTATTACAAACAAAACGGTTTTGAAAATGCTATAAACAATTTCAACAAAATTATTAGTGGAAATAACGCGGTTGCACAAAACGCTTACTATCATTTAGCTGAATGTTATTTAAACCTGGAGAAAAAAAATGAAGCTTTAAATGCATTTAGAAATGCTGCGCATATGAAGTTTAAGCCTGAAATACAAAAAGATGCTTGGTTAAATTATGCCAAATTAAGTTATGAAATTGGAAACCCTTATAAAAGCGTTCCTGATGTTTTACAAGAATATGTTGAATTATATCCAAATTCAAAACATAAAAGTAAAATTAATGAATTGATTATCAGTGCTTATATTACTTCAAAAGATTTTGAAGGTGCTTTAAGCTATTTAAAAAATAAGAAAAGTGCTAAAGAAAGAACATTGTTTCAAAAGGTTGCTTTTTATAGAGGTGCAGAGCTATTTTCTGAAGGAAATTATGACAGTGCAAAAGAAAATTTTGAAAGTTCTTTAAGAATTCCTTTAGATGCAAATTTTACTGCTCAAGCAACTTTTTGGAAAGGAGAAAGCAATTACAGATTAAATAATTTTAATGATGCTTTAGCAAGTTTTAAAGATTTCACATCAAATAATGAAGCTTCAAAAACTAATGAGTTTGAACATATAAATTACAATGTTGGGTACACTTATTTTAAACTAAAAGAATACGAAAAGGCGATACAAGAATTTAAAAATTATACCAATAAAAATACAAATGATGCTGTAAGAATTAACGATAGTTATTTAAGAATTGCTGATAGTTATTTTGCAAACAGTAGTTATTCAAATGCAATAAATTATTACGATAAAGCAATTAAAATAAATGGAATTGATGCAGATTATGCTCAATTTCAAAAAGCAATAAGTTACGGTTTAATCAACAAAGAAAATGATAAAATAGCTGAGTTAAATTCATTTTTAAACACATATTTAAAATCTACATATAGAGATGATGCTTTATATGTTTTAGGAAATTCTTACTTCAATAAAAATAAAAATGAGTTGGCACTAGAAAGCTTTAACAAACTAATTTCAAGCTTTAAAAGAAGTCTGTTAATTTCAAAATCGTTGCTTAAAAAAGGCTTAATTTATTACAATACTGACCAAAATGAACAGGCTTTAACAATTTACAAAAACATTGTAAAACGCTTTCCAAATACTGCTGAAGCAAAACAAGCAGTTAAAAACACACGTCAAATTTATGTAGATATAGGTCGCGTTGACGAGTATGCAGCTTGGGTAAAAGATATTGATTTTGTGAATGTCACAGATGCTGAATTAGATAACGACACGTATGAATCTGCTGAAAAACAATACTTACAAAACAATCATAAAAAAGCGATTGTTAGTTTCACAAAATACTTACAAAGTTTCCCTAAAGGATTGCACACATTACATGCTAATTTTTATTTAGCACAATCGTTATTTTCTGAAAACCAACATTCAAAAGCAATTCCAAATTACACATTTGTTATCAATCAAGAAAGAAATGAATTTACCGAGAATGCACTTTCAAGTTTATGTCAAATACATTTAGAAAACAATAATTGGAACAGTGCCATTCCGTTATTAGAACGTTTGGAAAGTGAAGCTAATTTACCACATAGTATAACGTTTGCACAATCTAACTTAATGAAAGGTTATTACGCCAATAAAAATTATAGTAAAGCTGTAAATTATGCTGAAGTGGTGTTACAAAATACAAAACTTGAAGCACGTATAAAATCTGATGCACACGTTATTATTGCACGTTCAGCTATACAAACTGAAAATAAAGATAAAGCAAGAAAAGCATATAAAGAAGTCGAGAAAATTGCTTCTGGAGAACTAAAAGCTGAAGCTTTATTCTATGATGCCTACTTTGAAAATAAAGATGGAAGCTATAGAGTTTCTAATGAAATAGTTCAAAAAATTGCTGCAGATTATTCAGCCTATAAATATTGGGGAGCTAAAGGTTTAATTTTAATGGCGACCAATTATTACGAATTAAAAGATGCTTACCAAGCAACTTATATTTTAGAGAGTGTACTAAAAAACTTTGCTGAATTTGATGATGTTGTTGAAGAAGCAACAAAAGAGCTCAAAAGAATTAAAACAGAACAGGCCAAAACAAATGAGTCTGTAAAGAATTAATAATTACTCTAATAAACGAATAAACATAAAAATATGCGAAAGCTTATCATAACTTCATTAACAATATTAATAACTGGGTTTTCTTTTTCACAAGAAACAAAAAAAGACACGTTAAAAACAGAAGAAATTAGTGTTGTAAAACCATACACTCCAAAAATTTCTGATGCTTTTAAAGTAACATCAAATCCAACTATTGAAGACACAAGCGCTATTGAAAAGGAAAAAGTTACTTATAGTATTTTCTCAATTCCTGTGGCTTCAACATTTACACCTTCAAAAGGAAAAGCAAAAGGTGTTATTAGAGAGCCTAAAGATCGTTTATTCGAAAACTATATTTCAGCAGGGTTTGGGAACTTTACAAGTCCGCTATTTGAAGCCTACATTCATTCTGGAGACACAAGATATAACGATTTTGGCATTTTTATAAATCACCATTCTTCTGAAGGTGGTATTAATGATGCATTGTTAAATACTAATTTTTCTGACACTAGAATTGATGGCTATTACAAACAATTTGATAGAGATTATAATTGGCAAGTGAATGCTGGTATACAACGCAAGCAATTTAATTATTATGGTTTATCGAGTGACCTAATTTTTGAAGATGCTTTTATAAACTCCTTAAACGAAGAGCAAGTTTATAAAAATATGTATGTAGGTGGGAAAATTGATTTTGAAGACTCTTTTTTTAAAGGTGCAACTGCCGAAATTTTGAATTTTTCAGATGATTATAACAGTAACGAAATTCGTCTTTTAGTAAAACCTAAAATCGAATTTCCAATTTCAACAGAGCTTATAAATGCTGATTTTTTAATAGATGTTATTTCAGGAAAATTCAAACAAAATTATACAACAACTGATGACTTGAAATACAGTTATTTAAATTTAGGATTTAACCCGAATTTTGAAGTTCTTCGAGAAAATTTAACAATTAACTTAGGTGCTAAACTTTATTATACTAACGATTTAGAAAATAAAATAACTAATTTCTATGCCTACCCAAATGTAACCGCGTCACTAAAAATGATTGATGAAGTTCTAACACTAGTTGCAGGCGTTACGGGTGATTTATACCAAAACACCTACAGTAATTTCGCAAATAAAAACCCATATGTTTCGCCAACACTTAACATATTACAAACTGATAAACAATATAAAGCATTTGTAGGCGCAAAAGGAAAATTGGCTTCAAACATTGGTTACAATTTTAATGTGAGTCATACATCCGAAATAAACAAACCATTATTTATTCAAAATCAAACAAAAACTGATGGAACTATTTTGATTGATAACGCTTATGAGGCTGGGAACTCATTTGAAGTAATTTATGATAACATTAAAACGTTGGATTTTTTAGCCGAAATTACAATAGATGCTTCTGAAGAATTTGATTTTAGTGGTACTTTAAATTATTCAAATTTTACAACAGAAAATCAATTAGAAGCGTGGAATTTACCAACAATAAAAGCAACTATTTCAGCCGACTATCAAAATAAAAACTGGTTTGCTGGCGCCAAATTATTTTATAATGGTAAAATCAACGATTTTGTAATTCCGTTTGGTTTAACTACTGAAAACGGTAGTATTGTTGAAAATAATTCATACATGGATTTAAACCTTAACGGTGGCTATATTTTTTCTGACAGGTTAACTGCATTTGCAAAAATCAACAATGCTCTAGGCGAGAAATATCACACTTTTATAAATTACCAAGTTCAAACATTACAAATATTAGCAGGTATTACTTACAAATTTGACTTGTAATACAAATCAAATTTATTTCATCTTTTTTATGTAGTTTTAACCATCTTAAAAAAACTACCCTAAATGAAAAACTTCTTTTTAACATTAAGTTTAATTAGTGTCTTAATTTCTTGTTCTGAAATTAAATCAACTAAAAGAATTAAGTCAATTGTAAATAAAAAAGACTCAACAGCAATTAAACATATTTTTAACTCAGCGCTAACAAACGGGCAATGTTATCAATGGTTAGCTATTTTATCAAATAATATTGGCGGTCGTTTATCTGGTTCTCCTGAAGCTCAACAAGCTGTTGATTGGGGAGAGAAATTAATGAAAGAATTAGATTTTGATAAGGTTTGGTTACAGCCAATTATGGTGCCTCACTGGGTTCGTGGAGAAAAAGAAGAAGCACATTTTACTGTAAATAACACTAAAATTAATGTCCCTATTTGTGCTTTAGGTGGTTCAATTGCAACTTTAGAAAATGGTATTTCTGCTGAAGTAATTGAAGTTAAAAGTTTAGAAGAAGCTGAAGCGTTAGGTGAAGAATTAAGAGGTAAAATAGTTTTTTTTAACCGTCCGTTTGATGATACTTTAATACGAACTTTTCACGCGTATGGAGGTTGCGTTGATCAAAGATACTCAGGTGCAAAAGTAACCGGAAAATTTGGAGCAGTAGGCGCAATTATTCGCTCAATGACAAATAGTATTGATGATTATCCGCATACTGGCGTTATGAGTTATGGAGATTTATTAGACGAAGAAAAAGTACCAACTGCTGCAATAAGTACAAAAGCTGCGAACTTATTAAGTGAAAAACTAAAAGAAAATCCAACATTAAAATTTTATTTCAAACAAAGTTGTAAAACCTTACCTGATGCTCCTTCTTTTAATGTAATTGGTGAAATTACTGGAAGTGAATCTCCTGAAAAATACATAACTGTTGGTGGGCATTTAGACTCTTGGGATTTAGGAGATGGAGCTCATGATGATGGTGCAGGAATTGTTCAATCTATTGAAGTAGCTCGTTTATTAAAATTAAACAATATTAAACCAAGACATACTATTAGAGTTGTCTTATTTATGAATGAAGAAAATGGTTTACGAGGCGGAAAAAAATACGCCGAGGAAGCTAAAAAAAATAACGAAATTCATGTTGCAGCCTTAGAATCTGATGCTGGTGGGTTTACTCCTAGAGGGTTTTCATTTGATGAAAGCGGAAAAAATTACGATTTGTTTATGAGTTGGAAACCGCTACTAGCTCCTTACGGATTGCTAGATATAAATACTGGTGGAAGCGGTGCAGATATTGGTCCATTAAAAAATGAAACCATCTCATTATTTGGTTATAGACCAGATTCTCAACGTTATTTTGATTATCATCATGCTTCAACTGATACTTTTGATAAAGTAAACAAACGCGAACTTGAGTTAGGAGCTGCATCAATGGCGTCCTTAATTTATTTATTAGATACTTATTTAGACTAATTTATTAAACCATATCATGAAAAAAATAGCGCTATTACTCTTAACTATGGTAACCATTTCTTGTTCGATAAAAGAAAAAGCAGATACACTTATTATAAATGCGAACGTTTATACTGTAAATACTAATTTTGATAAAGCTGAAGCATTTGCCATTAAAAATGGTAAAATTATTGATGTTGGTACTAGCTTAGAAATACAATCAAAATATGCATCAACATATATAAACGATGCGAAAGGAAAAACAATTTTACCTGGTTTTATAGATGCTCATTGTCATTTTTATGGTTTAGGATTGCAACAACAAAAAGTAGATTTAACAGGTACAAAAAGTTTTGATGAAGTAGTACAACGCATTGTTGATTTTCAGAAAGAAAAAAAAGTAAGTTACATTACTGGTCGTGGTTGGGATCAAAATGATTGGGAAGTAAAAGAATTTCCTTCTAAAGATAAGTTAGACCAACTGTTTCCAAATACACCAATTGCAGTGAGAAGAATTGACGGCCATGCTTTATTAGCAAATCAAGCCGCTATTAACTTGGCTGGTGTAACTATAGATACACCTTTTTCTGGTGGTGAAATACTTAAAAAGAATGGAAAACTGACTGGAATATTCATTGATAATCCTATGGAATTAATTGAAGCTAAAATTCAACTTCCTTCAGAAAAAGAACAAATTAAAGCGTTAAAAGAGGCTGAGAAAATTTGTCTTTTCTATGGTCTAACAACTGTTAATGACGCTGGAATTTCTAGAGAAACGATTGAGTTAATTGATAGTTTACAACAAGCAAACGAATTAAAAATTCGCATCTACGCAATGGTTTCTAATTCTCCTAAAAATTTAGATTATTACCTAAATAAAGGAATTATTAAAACAGATAGACTAAATGTTCGCTCAATAAAAGTTTATGGAGATGGAGCTTTAGGTTCTCGTGGTGCAGCAATGAAAGAATCATATTCAGACAAACACAATCATTTTGGAGCACTATTAGCTTCTCCAGAAGAATTTATGAATATTGCTAAAAAAATAGCGGCATCTGATTATCAAATGAATTCACATGCAATTGGTGATTCTGCCAATTATTTATTGCTTAAAACTTATCAAGAAGTTTTAATTGAGAAAAAAGATAGAAGGTGGAGAATTGAGCACGCACAAATTTTAGATCCTGAAGATTTTAAATATTTCGATAATATTTTACCTTCTGTACAACCAACTCACGCAACAAGTGATATGTATTGGGCAGAAGACAGAGTTGGGTCAAAACGAATTAAAAGTTCCTATGCTTACAAAGATTTATTAACCAACTATGGAAAAATTGCTTTAGGCACAGATTTTCCTGTAGAAAGAGTAAGCCCTTTTTTAACTTTTTATGCAGCTGTTGCCAGAAAAGATTTAAATAATTACCCTGAAAATGGCTTCCAAATGGAAAATGCATTAACACGTGAAGAAACTTTAAAAGGAATGACAATTTGGGCTGCATATTCAAATTTTGAAGAACAAGAAAAAGGTAGTATTGAAGTTGGAAAATTTGCAGATTTTATAATTCTTGATAAGAATATTATGGAGATAGAGTTGTCAAAAATTCCATATTTAAAAGTAGAGGAAACGTATATTGGCGGAGAAAGAGTATACTAAAACTAGTTTTCGCTTAAAATAATTGATTATTTAAAATTTTTAAATCATTCTACAATTGTTAAATTTTGAGTTTGCTCAAAAATAACTAACGTTTAGCAGTTAAATATTCATTTTTTTTCTTAAATTAGCATGATGTAAAAAGTTATAGCCCCCTTATACATAACATTTTACTTCCATTAAAACCCCTAAAAGATGAAACCCCTATCCAAAAAGATAGCAAATTGCGTATTTGTTATAGTTTCTTTTTTCGCTGCGATGAATTCTTATTCGCAAAATTTCTACAAAGCTGATCAAAATACTGTGTATAGTGTAGACCCAAGTATAAATTATATACATGAGTATACTGCTGGATTGCAAATACCTATATCTTTAGACATTGCACATTTTAGTGATGGAACTCTAGATTATGGTTTTGAACAAACAAGTCCAATCCCTGCAAATTGGGGATTTGAAATTCTGTTTGGCTCAAACTATAGTATTGTTGATGGTACAACAATTCAATATACAAGTATAACACCTAATTACTCATTAGCTGTTTATGTTCGAATTTTTGATACAAGTACAAATATTGATATACCTAATTTATCATTTGTTACTTTAAATTATAAAATAATTGGAAATTTTACAATTATAACACAAAATACAAATTCTTGTACAGGGGATTATGAGATTACGGTGAATGAGCATACTGATGGGGGTGTAATAATTTCAAGACCATATACTGTTGAAGTTTATGCAGGTGGTGTAATGGTAGCTGGATATCCACAAACATTTAACACTAATGAAATTAGCATCGCTGGTTTACTTGATACAGCTCCCGGGCCTGATTACACTTTTATTATTTACAATGCATTAGGACAAAGTAAAGGTGGTACTTTTACTGTATTCCCACCATACTACCCTCAAGCTCTTGTAACTTTTGCAGGTTTTGAATGTGCAGATTCTGCAAGTGGTATTATTGATATTCAAATTGATGGAGGTAAAACACCTATTGAGTGGTGGATTACAGACTCTGCTAATATTGGAGTTATTGATAGTGAGGATATAGGCCAATTTGAAACTGCTGGATTAGGAGTTTCAATCCCAAATATGGCATCTGGCACCTATACATTTAATTTTATTGATGCCAATGGTTGTGGGAATTTTGTAGATATAGAAGTATTAGTTCCATTACCAATAACAAATGACGATCTAATAAACACAAGTGTTACTTGTAGAGGTGGAAGTGATGGATCATTAACATTTACAATTGCAGGTGGATGGACAGAACCATTTCCTGGAAATATTTTTAATACTTCATGGGGACCTCCATATACATTTCAATTATTTATTGATGGTGTTGAGTATATTGCTCCTCCTGGTTTTCCAATAATAACACCTAGTTATGACCTAGGCGGAAATCAAGATGGATGGAATGCTTTTTACGACAATTTACCTGCAGGTAGTTATGAATTAATAGTTTCAGAAATATTTGCAACAAATACAAATGGTCCAACTCCAATTGAATATTCTTGTTCAAAAAGCTTTGGTCCAATTGCTCTTCTTGAACCTGACGAATTAGTGTTTAATGAAATTGTTACAGACCCTTTATGTTTTGGTGACACAACTGGTATTATATCAATAAGTCCAACTGGTGCAACTGCTCCTTATACTGTTACTTGGTACGAAGGTAATTTTTCTGATACATCAAACCCAGACACATCAGAAGCTGGTTTATCAATACTTAGCGGTCCTTTAGTAATTAATACTGGTGAATCTTCAGAAATTAATGGGCTAGCTGTTGGCTTATATTCAGTATTTATTACTGATGATAATGGCTGTACTTTCGCAATGAATTTTGAACTTACAACTCCTAATGAGTTATTAATAAGTGAAACACATGTAAATATACTATGTTTTGGTGATGCTTCTGGCTCTATAACTGTAAATATTGATCAAGAATCAATAGCTGATTATACCTATACATTAAATGGTGTTGACTATATTGGAAACCCATTTAATGACAGCCAAATGCAAACTGGGACCTCTATAATATTTGAGAACTTATTAGCTGGTAATTATGATGTTACTGTAACCGATGCTAATGGTTGCTTTAAAACAATTAACCCAATAATTATTACACAACCAGCAGCTTTATTTCAAATAGATACTTCAACATTAACTCATATTTCTTGTAATTCAAATAATGATGGAGCTATTGATATTGTAGTTTCTGGTGGAACACCAGGTTATATATTTACTTGGACTGGACCAAATGGTTTTACAGCGAATACTGAAGATGTTATAGGGTTAGAGCCTGGAGATTATACTGTAGTAATTGTTGATAGTACAGGAATTTGTACACTAACTGAAACATATACGATTACAGAACTTCCTTCATTAACAATAAGTGCTAACTTATCTAATTATAATGGTTATGAAATTAGTTGTAATGGTTCAAATGATGGAACCATTGACGTTACAGCAGGTGGAGGTTCAGGAATATATACTTATAATTGGACTACTGTAGATGGTTCAGGATTAATCCCTACAAATGAAGATCAATCTGGCTTAACGGCAGGTACTTATGAAATAACAATTACTGATAGCACGGGATGTTTTATAACTGAATCTTACACACTTACACAACCTAATGAACTTCTTATAAGTGAAACTCACTTAAATATTAGTTGTTTTGGTGATAATACAGGATCTATAGAAGTAAGTATTGACCAAACATCAACTCCAAATTACAAGTATCAAATTTCAGGAGTAGATTATATTGGTAATACATATACTAAAAGTAAAACAAGATCTGCAACAACATATACATTTGATGATTTATTGGCTGGAACATATGATATTACTGTAACTGATGCTAATGGTTGTTTTAAAATAATTTCAACAATAATTATTACACAACCAGCTGCTTTATTTCAAATTGACAGTGAAACATTAACGCATATTACATGTAATGGGTTTAATGATGGAGCTATTGATATAGTTGTTTCAGGAGGAACACCTGTATATACATACTCTTGGACTGGACCAAATAGTTTTACAGCTACTACTGAAGATATTAATTCATTAGAACCTGGTAACTACACTATTGAAATTTTTGACGCAACAGGTATCTGTTCTATTACTAAATCTTACACACTTACTGAGCCTGACTTATTAGTTTTAAATAGTAATATATCTAATTATAATGGTTTTGAAATTAGCTGTTACGGAGATAACAATGGATCTATTGACATTACAGTTACTGGAGGTTCAGGTGTTTATACATATAATTGGACTACATTAAATGGTGCAGGCTTAATCGCTAGTGACGAAGATCAAAATAATTTAACTGTTGGTACTTACGAAGTAACAATTACAGACAGTACAGGATGTTCAATAGATGAGACTTACATACTAACTCAACCTTCAGTATTATTAATAAGTGAAACTCATTTTAACGTTATTTGTTATGGATATGATACTGGTTATATAACAGTAAATATTGATCAAGAATCAATTGCTGATTATACGTATTCAATTACTGGTACAGATTATAATGCAAATGCATATAATGACAGTCAAACACAATCTGGAACATCATATACATTTAATAATTTATTTGCAGGAACTTATGATGTTACTGTAACTGATGCTAATGGTTGTTTTAAAACAATTTCAACTATTATTATTGCACAACCTACTGATTCATTCCTAATAGATTCAGCATTAGTTTCAAACATTACTTGTAATGGAAATAATAATGGTGATATTAATATTGAAGTTTCTGGTGGAACTCCTGGATATACATATTCTTGGGTTGGACCAAACGGATTTACTGCAAATACGCAAGATATCACAACATTAGAAGCTGGAGATTATAGTGTTGAAGTTTTTGATACTACTGGTACTTGTTCATTAACTAAAACTTACACAATTGTAGAACCAGATGTATTAGCTTTAAACAGTAATATATCTAATTTTAATGGTTATCAAATTAGCTGTAATAGTGAAAATGATGGCTCAATAGATACAACCGTAACAGGTGGTACAGCTCCATATACTTACAATTGGGCTACAGCTGATGGCTCTGGACTTATTGCAGGAAATGAAGACCAACCAAATTTAACTGCTGGTACATATAATTTAGTTATTACTGATACTAATGGGTGTTCAACAAATGAAACTTATACACTTACTGAACCAACAGAATTGCAAATAAGTGAAACTCATTTTAATATAATTTGTTTTGGAAACGCCTCTGGTTCAATCACTGTAAATATTGATCAAATATCAATTGCTAATTATACCTATTCAATTATTGGAACAGACTATAATGGCAATGCTTATAATAATACGCAAACACAATCTGGATTATCATATACATTTAATAGTTTATATGCAGGGACTTATGAAATTACGGTAACTGATGCAAATGGTTGTTTTAAAACAATTTCAACAATTGTTATTACGCAACCTGCTACTTCATTCCAAATAGATGCTGCTACTGTTTTAAACATTACTTGTAATGGTGATAATAATGGAGATATTAATATTGAAGTTTCTGGCGGAACACCTGGTTATTCATATGCTTGGATTGGTCCTAACGGATTTACTGCAAATACACAAGATATAACAGCGTTAGAAGCTGGTGATTTTACCGTTGAAATTTTTGACGCAACAGGAACCTGCTCACTTACAGAAACCTATACAATTACTGAAGCTGATTTACTAACTTTAACCAATAATACATCAAACTATAATGGTTATGAAATTAGCTGTTTTAACGAAAATGATGGTTCAATAGATATTACTGTAAATGGTGGTCTAGCTCCTTATACTTTTAACTGGACAACTGTTAATGGTTCTGGGTTTAATGCAACTAGTGAAGATCAAAATAATTTAACAGCTGGGACGTATGATTTATTAATTACAGATAGTGCAGGATGCTCAATAAGTGAAACTTATACACTAAATGAACCTAACGAATTACAAATAGCAAATACACAAACAAATATTAATTGTTTTGGTGATGCTTCTGGTTCAATCTCAGTAAACATTAATCAAGAATCTACAGCTAATTATACATTTACAATAACTGGTACAGATTATAATGGAAATGCTTATAATCAAAGTAGTACACAATCCTCAATTTCATATACATTTAATAATCTTTTAGCTGGTATTTATACTCTTGAAGTTGCAGATGCTAACGGATGTTTTAAAACTATAAACAACATAAATATTACACAGCCTGCCGCTTTATTTAAAATAGATACAGTAACAATAACGAATACAACTTGTTCTTCAAACAATGACGGTACAATTAGTATTAATGTATCTGGAGGAACACCAACTTATACATATTCTTGGACTGGCCCAAGTGGTTTTACAGCAAATACTAAAGATATTGCTAGTTTAACTCCTGGCGATTATACCGTTACAATTATTGATGCAACAGGTACTTGTTCAATATCAGAAACATACAATATTATTGATATTGATTCTTTAGCTTTAAGCGGTGTTTTATCAAATTATAATGGATTTAATGTAAAATGTAACAATGGAGATGATGCAAGTATAAACGTTACAGTAACAGGTGGTGTAGCACCATATAGCTACAATTGGACTACTATTAATGGTTCTGGTCTTTTAACTACAAGTGAAGATCAATCTGATTTAACAGCTGGAACATATGATTTAACTGTAACTGATGTAAACGGGTGTATTATTAGTGAAACATTCAATGTAAATGAACCTGCAGCATTATCAATTAATGAAGTACACACTAATATTAACTGTTTTGGTGAAGCTGCTGGATCAATTGAAGTAACTATAGACCCTTCAGTTGCAAATTATACATTTGAAATTTCAGGAATAGATTATAATGGTACATTGTATAGTTCAACCAAAACTCAATCTGGCACAACATATATATTTGATAATTTACTAGCTGGTACTTACAATATTATAGCATCTGATGCTAATGGTTGTTTGAGAACAATTGATGATATTGAAATTACACAACCACTAACTGATTTAAATCCAAATGCAAGGGTTTCTAATGTAAGCTGCTTTAATGCTAATAATGCAACTATTATATTAAGTGTTTCCGGAGGAACCCCATTTCCTAGCAGCCCTTTCTATCAAATTAATTGGACTGGACCAAATGGGTTTACAAGTTCTTCTGAAATTATTACAAATTTAGAATCTGGTCAATACGAAGTAACTATTATAGATGCTATTGGATGTGTAAATACATACCAATATTTAATAGAACAACCTAACGAAATTCTTATCAATATTGATGTTGAACAAGATGTATTATGTTACGGAAATTTTGATGCTAATATAATAATTTCACCTTCAGGAGGATCTGGTACATATAGGTATATTTGGACTAAAAATGGAAGTCCATACTCAATTGATGAAGATTTAATTAATATTGGACCTGGTAATTATACAGTAATTGTTATAGATTCTAACGGTTGTAAAAACACTGAAACATTTGTAATTACACAACCAGATTTAGTTCAAATAAATCTAACTTCAAAAGTTGATGTATTTTGTAATGGAGAAGCTAATGGATCAATAAATATTGATGTAATTGGTGGTACGCCAGAAGAAATTTCTTCAGGAGTTTTTGAATACACATATAACTGGACTGGACCAAATGGTTATAGTAATACAACAAAAAACATAGCTAACTTATTCGCTGGTGAATATAATTTAACAGTAAATGATAATTTAGGCTGTGAACAATTTATTACATTTGAAATTGAACAGCCAGGTGATTTAGTAATCAATGCAACAAAAACTGATATTTCTTGTTATAATGCTAACGATGGTACTATTCAACTAGATATTACTGGTGGTGTTTCTCCATATATTGTTGATTGGGGAGCAAAAGAAAATGTAACAAGTAAAGATAATTTGAATCCTGGAACCTATCTAATATCAGTAACCGATGAAAATAATTGTACAAAATTTATAACCGTTGAAATTATCGAAGCACCAATTTTCAATATCAATCCTTTAGTCTCAAACATAACGTGTGTTGGGGAAAGAAATGGAGTAATTACTTTAAATGTTGTAGGTGGTGTGCCTCCAATAAATATTACTTGGATTGACGAAAATGGTAATGAAGATATTGATGGAGAAAATGAAACAGTAACAAACCTTGCTCCAGGAACATATAATGTAATTGTTAGTGATAGTTCACCTACATCTTGCCCAATTACGCAAACCTTTATAATTTCAGATCCAACACCTCTAGCAATAAGTGCAACAATTAATAATGCTACAAATTGTGATAATACAAACAGCGGAACAATTAATGTGCATATAACAGGAGGTAAATTACCATATAGTTACGCTTGGGATAATGGAATTAGTACTGAAGATATTTCAAATCTTCCTCCGGGAGATTACAATATTGAAGTAACTGATGCTAATGGTTGTCAAATAAGTGATGTATTTACAATAACCAGACCACCCGTTTTAGAAATTGCTTTAACAACAAGTTTATATTCAGATTGTACCACTATGGAAGCAAATCAAGTAAACACTGTAATAGCTTCTGGAGGTGTAGCGCCATATACTTTTACTTGGTCTGACGGATTAGTTTCAGGAAAAAATAATGAAATTATGACATCTGGTCAAAATGGAAACTATACGGCAACTGTAACTGATGCTGTAGGCTGTGAAGCTCAAGTAGTATTTGAAATAAATATTTCTCAATTTGGTGAACTTTCGTTTGATTATGCTTCATTCTCTCTTGATAAATATGACATTTTATCAATAGATGACCCAATTCAATTTACAAATACTTCTACAGGTGATTATACATCTGTAAGTTGGGATTTTGGTGATGGATCATCAATTGTTTTTGAAGAAAATCCATCTCACACTTATAGTGAAGAAGGAACTTATACAATTATACAAACAGTTGATTATGATTATGGTTGTTCATACACATATACTCAAGATATAACAGTTATTAAAGGTTACAACTTAATTATACCTAATGGATTTACACCCAATAATGATCAAATTAATGACACTATAAGACCTAGTTATACAGGTATGGATGATGTAGAAATGAGTATATATGATACCTGGGGTTCATTAATATATTTTGAAAAAGGAACAGAACTTAAAGGTTGGGATGGAAGAATAAATGGTACATTAGCAGAAAACGGTAACTATGTAATAAAAGTTAAAGCCAAAGTATTCTATGGCAAAGAAATAACTTCCAATAGTGCTGTAACATTAATTAAATAAAATGCCAATAAAAAAAATATTATTTTTATTAATAATACTATTAACATTTAAGAATGGATACTCTCAAGACCCTGTGTTTTCTCAGTATTTTATGATACCTGAAACAATTAATACAGGGTTTACAGGAGCTTTAGAAACTCCAAAATTTGGAGTTGTTCATAGAACCCAATGGGCCGACTTAGATTTTAGTATAAATACGCAATTTGCTTATGTTGATGGTTGGTTTGACAATATAAATAGCGGAATAGGAATAAGTATTTTAAACCATACAGAAACAAATACCAAATACAAATTTACCCAAGTAAACCTTAACTACGCTTTAGCTATAAGATTATCTAGAGAATGGTATCTAAGACCTAGTATTGCAGTTGGTTTAGGAATAAAAGATTATGCGTTTCAAAATCTTTTATTAGAAGACCAAGTAAATATCTCAACAGGAACCATAAATAGTTCAAGTATTGATCCAACACTTTTATTAGAAAAAAAACGCTTTGTCGATTTTAGTTCATCAATACTTTTAAATAATGAAAATTCTTGGTTTGGTTTAACAATAAGACACCTAAACAAACCCAATATTTCTTTAACTTCTGAAGGAAATACACCATTAGACATGTTTATTTCAGTTCATTCAGTAATTGAGTTTCCACTGTATCGTTATTCTAACTATAAATATTCTGATAAAAATAGTGTATACTTTTTATCTAATTTCATGAAACAAGGTGACTTTAGTAGACTTGATATTGGGTCACAATATGTTTATGATGATACATTTTCATTTGGTGTTCTAGCGGTTACTAACCCGCTTAAAAATAATTCAAGTAAACAATTTTTAACTTCAATAAATGCATTTGTAGGTTTAAAATGGAAGGATTTAAAATTTGGTTATTCATATGATCTTAACATAAGTAAAATAGGTAATACTGGTGGTGTATATGAATTTTCTATCTCTTACAGCCTAAGAGATTATGTTACACATGCTAAGTGTCCTGTTCAATTCTAAGTCTATAAATTATTTAAAAAATTAACTGCATTTTTAAATTTCATTTGATTTTTTTCAAACATCCATATCAACCATTTATCCCTAATCAAGCAACAAAACTAATTGTTGGTACTTTACCTCCTCCTAGATTTTCAATAGGAAACTTAAAAAAAGGCGATGTGAATTTTTGTTATGGTAGCATTGATGGCCAATTATGGAAAATATTAGATACAATTTTCAACCTCAACTTAAAATTTGAAACTACAGATTTCGCAATTAAGCAAAGAAAGAATTTTCTGCTAAAAAATAATATTGGTATTTGTGATATTGTTGAATCTTGTGAACGTGAAAAAATTGATGCTTCAGATTTAGGAATGTTTGCTATTACTTTACGAGATATGCTGTACTTTATTAAAAAGCATCCCTCAGTACATACACTTTTATTAACTGGTGGAAATAGTAAAAACGGCCCAGAATATCATTTAAGAAGACAATTGAAAGAACAAAATATTAGCCTTACTCCTATTTCTTTAGAAACTCCAAGAATTCACGAGTTTTCAATTCAAAATACAAGAATTATAAAAGTAGTTTCATTAACGGCTCCTTCTGGCGCAGCGAATAGAGCTATTGGAAGTAATCCACAATACAAACATATAAAACAACAAAACCCTAAATTCAATACTTTTGATTTTAGAGTTTTACAGTATAAGAAATACTTTTAAAGCTTTAATCTAATATATCACCAACAAATTTAGTAATTGTATTAGTTCCGTTGTCTGATAAATAATTAATAAATGCAGAGCCAATTATCGTTCCATTTACATAATTACAAGCTGTATTAAATGTAGATTTATCTGAAATTCCAAAACCTGCAATTAACGTGCTTTTTAAATTCATGTTTTTAATTCGCTCAAAATAAGCAATTTGTTTTTCTGAAATTCCCCCTTTTGCACCTGTAATTGATGATGAAGCAACAACATAAATAAAAGCATTACTCATTTCATCAATTTTTCGAATACGCTCATCTGAAGTTTGAGGTGTAATTAAAAACACATTTGATATGTTATACCCAGCAAACAAATCTTTATAAAGAGATTCATATTCAATCATTGGTAAATCTGGAATAATTACAGTTTCAATTCCGCAATCTTTACATTTTTGACAAAACTTAGTTTCACCATATTTTAGTACTTGATTTAAATAACCCATTAAAACTAGTGGGACTTTTATTGAATCTTTTATAGCATCCAACTGATTAAAAATAATATCCAAATTTATTCCGTTTGCTAAAGCTAGCGAACTACTATTTTGTATCGTTGGCCCATCAGCTAATGGATCAGAATATGGCAATCCAACTTCAATAAAATCTACTCCACTGCTCTCCAAACTTTTAATAATAATTTCAGTATCATTTAACTTAGGAAAACCCGCAGTAAAAAAAACTGAACATAAATTCTGCTGTTTTGTATTAAATAAACTAATTAACTTATTCATCTTTCAAATTTGTTATATAAGTTTCTAAATCCTTATCTCCTCTACCCGATAAATTAATAACAACAACTTGATTCTTCTCAAATTTCATTTTAGGTAAAACAGCCAATGCATGTGCCGATTCCAATGCAGGAATAATTCCTTCTATTTTCGTTAATTCATAAGCCGCATCTAACGCTTCTTGATCTGTGGCATTCATAAATTTTGCTCGGTCGCTTTCATGTAAGTAAGCGTGAAGCGGTCCAATTCCAGGATAATCTAACCCCGCCGAAATTGAATAAGGTTCAATTACTTGTCCGTATTCATCTTGCATTAAAATAGTTTTACTTCCGTGTAAAACACCAACTTCACCCAATTGAGATGTTGCTGCACTTTTACCACTATAAACACCTAACCCTGCGGCTTCAACTGCTATTAAATCAACGCTTTCTTCATCTAAATAATGATAAAAAGCACCTGCCGCATTACTTCCACCGCCAACACAAGCAATTATCATATCTGGATTTTCATTTCCAGTTTGAACCAATAATTGTTCTTTAATTTCCTTGCTAATGATAGATTGCAAACGCGCTACCATATCAGGATAAGGATGCGGTCCAACCACTGAACCAATTAAATAATAAGTATCTTCAGGGTTTCCAATCCAATCACGAATTGCTTCATTTGTAGCGTCTTTTAAGGTTTTACTTCCACTTGTTGCCGGAACAACTTTTGCACCTAACATTTTCATTCGTGCTACATTTGGAGCCTGACGTTTAATATCAACTTCCCCCATAAAAACAATGCATTCTAAATCCATTAAAGCACAAACTGTAGCTGTTGCAACACCATGTTGCCCTGCACCGGTTTCAGCAATAATTCGCTTTTTACCTAAGTGCTTTGCAACCAAAATTTGCCCAATCGTATTATTCACTTTATGCGCACCTGTATGGCATAAATCTTCACGCTTTAAATAAATTGTTGCTCCATATTTTTCAGATAATCGTTTTGCTAAATATAATGGAGTTGGCCTACCCACATAATTATCCAATAAATCTTTAAATTCTTTTTTAAAGGATTCCGATGCTAAAATTTTCAGATAATTACCCTCTAATTCCTTTACATTAGGGTATAATAATTCGGGTATAAAAGCACCACCAAACTTCCCATAATACCCATCTTTATCAACAAAATAACTCATACTAAGTTGTTTTTAAATTCTTTTAGTTTTTCTATATTTTTTAAAGCAGGTTCTATTTCAAAACCACTATTAACATCAACACCTATAAAATTTAAGTGATTAATTTTATTAACTTCAAGCACATCGTTTTTTGAAATACCACCACTCAATAAAAAAGGAATATTCCCCTTATAATTTTGAAGTATTTCCCAATTAAATTTTATCCCATTACCTCCATAATTTACTCCTTTTGTATCGAATAAAAAATAACTGCAATAATTTTCGAAAGCCTTGGTTTCATCAAAATCAAACTTCCCATCAACTGAAAAAGCCTTTATAATTTTAACTTCTTGACTGGATTTTAATTTATCACAAAATTGTGGAGTTTCATCTCCATGTAGTTGTACAAAATCTAATTGATATTGATTTACTTTTTTTATAATTTCACCTTCACTTTCATTTACAAAAACACCTACTTTTTTAACATCAGAAGGAAACTCAACTTCTGGAAAGTCTGCGACAAAACGTTTAGATTTATTGTAAAATATAAACCCTACAAAATCTGGTTTCAAGACTAATAAGCTTGAAACATTTTCAGAGTTTCGCATTCCACAAACTTTAATTTTCATTTTTTTATCGTATTTGAGATATAAATTCTTGACAAGCAAATCCAGGGTCATTAGTTTTCATGAAATTTTCTCCAATTAAAAACCCTTGAAAACCATATTCTTTTAAACCTGTAATAACTCTTGGGTCGCTCAAACCACTCTCTGAAACTTTAATACAACTCTCAGGAATTTGACTTGCTAGCTGAATAGAATGCTCTAAATCGACTTCAAAAGTTTTTAAATTTCTATTATTTATTCCTATTATTTTATTGTCAAGTTCTATTTTACCTAATTCTTCTTCACTATGCACTTCATACAAAACATCTAAGCCTAAATCTTCAGCTAATTTGCCATAATTTTTCAATTCTTGCTTGGTTAAACAAGCTGCAATTAGTAAAATTGCGTCAGTTCCAATAGCTTTTGCTTCCACAATTTGAAATCCATCAACTATAAAATCTTTTCTTAAAATTGGTGTGGTATCATTTACTGTTCTTGCCTTCATTACATCAACAATATTTCCACCAAAAAATTCCGTATCTGTTAAAATAGATTGCGCAGCCACATTTGCTTCTAAATATCCTTGAGTAACTTCAATAATATCAGATGTATCATTGATAATTCCTTTTGAAGGAGATTTTCTTTTATACTCTGCGATAATTCCGGTTGAATCTTTAGCAGTCAATGCATTTTTCAATGAAATTGGTGTACGATTAAAATTAGGGCTTTTTACCAATTTTTCAATTGCTACCTCACTTTTTAATTGAGCTACTTCCTTTTTTTTATGTGCTATTATTTTATCTAAAATGGTCATTTTCTATTTATTCAGTGATTCATAAATTTTATTAATTTTCGTCACCCTGAACTTGTTTCAGGGTATCATCCAAATTGTAATGTTTTTAAAGTAGGGTTCATTTCCTTAATTAAATTTATTTTCCAATCGTGATGCCAATTTTTCAATTGTTTTTCTCTTAAAATTGTTTAATTAATATTCCTAAATTCTTCGAAATATATTAAATCTTTCACATTATATTTTAATGTAAACTTTGAACCTAATCCATTTTTATACTAATCCGTTCTTTCTTTTAAGTTTGCTGTCATACCAATATAAAAGGTTGTTCTATATTCATTCGCTAATATGTAAACATAACTTAATTTCATTTTCTCACTAAATGTGATACTGAAACAAGTTCAGCATGACGATTAAAAATTTATTAATTTACTTAAACATTTTTTCGCCTTCAAACTAATTAAAGATTCTTTTGCTTCTTCAAAAGCAGTTTCAAACGATTTGGTTACATCTATTATTTTTAATGCAAATGCTGCATTAGCCAATACTGCATTATTTTGTGCATCAGTTCCTTTTCCATCTAATATAGAAACAAATATTTTGGCTGATTCTGCCACAGAATTTCCTCCGAAAATTTCAGATTGCTGTAAACTTTTCAACCCTAATTCTTCAGGAGTAATTAATTGTTCATTTTCCTTGGTAAATAATTTAAATGCGCTTGTTAATGAAATTTCATCGTAACCATCTAAACTATAAATAATTCCATAACTTTTTGAAGTTTCTTGCAATAAATAATTATAAATCCTGGCAACTTCTAAATTAAAAACTCCTACTAACTGATTTTGTGGATTGCTAGGATTTACCAAAGGTCCCAACATATTAAAAAATGTTTTTAAGCCTAATTCTTTACGAACAGGCCCAACGAATTTCATTGCTGGGTGAAATAATGGCGCGTGTAAAAAACAGATATTTGCGGTATCTATTTGCTGCTTTAAAACAGCTTCATCATTCGTAAATTTGTACCCTAAATACTCTAACATATTTGAAGAACCACTTACCGATGAAACGCCATAATTACCATGCTTAGCTACTTTATTTCCAGTACCAGCAACTACAAATGATGTTAATGTTGAAATATTAAATGTGTTTTTTCCATCACCGCCCGTACCACACAAATCAATAGTGTTAAATTCAGATAAATCAATTTTTACTGCCAATTCTAATAATGCTTCTCTAAATCCGGCTAGCTCATCTACTGAAATTGGACGCATCATAAAAACCGTTAAAAACGAAGCCAAATGAGCTGCATTGTATTGTTCATTTGCTATTTGAATCAATACTTCTTTAGCCTCTTGTTTTGTTAATCGTTGCTGTTCAAATAATTTATTTAATATTGCTTTCATAAGCCCCTTTTAATTCCCCAAAGGGGAAATTTTATTAATTTATTACTCCTTCACTTCGGAAAGGTTGGATTGGGAGTTTACTTCTATAAAATTACGAACAATTTGCTCACCTAAAGGTGTTAAAATTGACTCTGGATGATACTGAACTGCACTTATGTTGTACGTTTTATGTTGTAAAGACATAATATCTCCAAACTCATCAACTGATGTTATTTCCAATTCAGAAGG
>NZ_WTAR01000157.1 GCF_013139515.1 Lutibacter sp. | reverse complement strand
CTCAAATTGACGACATAACATTAGAATTAGGAACAGGAGGTGCTGCAAATAATGAGGCAACTCTTAATGTAGATAACATTTATCTTTATAGAGCGCCACTTTCAGTTCCTGACTTTATTTTTGATGAGGTAGCTAGTGATTATGATGTTACCTTTACAGATGCTTCTGAACTTGCAACTAGCTATAGTTGGGATTTTTGAGATGGTATAGGTAGCTCAACTGATGCAAATCCAACATATAGTTATACTGATGATGGTTTGGAAAAGACGTATATGGTAACGTTAACAACTTCAAATTTTCTTAATAAAACAACTTCTGTTACAAAAGAAGTTATTGTTGGTGGACCAGCCGGTCCTATTAATCCAGAAATTATTCACGGAGATTTTAATTTGAATGATTCTTCTATGTCTGATGCTTGGAAAATAGCTAATCCAGCATCTGGTAAGAGTGATCCTTTTGGACGTAGTTCTGATGGATCTTGTACAAATTATGACGGAACAGATAATGGTTCTAAAACAAGAGGAGCAAAATGGTCATCTAGCCAAGGTGCGGCAGATATAAATGGTGTACCTGTAGCGGGTAATACTAGATATGCGTATCAAGCTGTTACATTAAGCCCTAATACTGATTACATTTTTGAGTACGAATATGCTATTAAAACAGGTGGTGCAGATACCAATAGTGTTATTGGTTTAATTTTAAATGGTCATTATAGTGATAGTGATGTTGCTTTAGCAAGTAATCCATTGGTGAAACATGTTGGGACTGAGGCTAATGGAAAGTTTGGTGACAATTCTTGTTCAGGTGGTACAACAATGAAACTTCAGTTTAGATCTAATGCTGTTGGAGAAGTTTCTATTTTCTTCTACACATTTAACGATGTTGATTCGTTTATAGATAATGTTAAGGTGTATCCAGCTGAATAATAATAGGAACTAAATTAAAAAGATGAATAAGGTATTATGATAAATTTTCGAAAAGAAATATTGATCTTTTTACTAATAGCATTTGTATCTGTGAACGCTACTTCTCAAAATAAGAAAAGTAGTGTTACAGATTCGAATGTAAAAGTTGAAAAACGTACTAAAAAGAAAAAAAAGAAGAAGGTAAAACTTCCTAACATAGATTTAAGTCATTGGAAAGTAACACTTCCAGCAACCAATAATGAAGGTAAACCTTTTAATATTGAACCGCCAGAGATTTTAGATTTTGCAAAAATGGAAGTGGCAAAACCTTATATGTACATAGACTCTACAAGAGGTGCTATTGTTTTTCATGCAATGCCAACTAATTCTAAAACAAAGAACACAAAGTATACGCGTTCAGAATTAAGAGAGCAAATGGAACCTGGGAATAACAATGTGAATTGGACTTTTAAGCAAGGTGCTTATATGAGAGGAAAGTTAGCAATGGATGCATCAAGTAAGGATTCGGATGGTAAATACCATAAAACTATTATTATGCAAATTCATGGTAGATTAACCAATGAGCAACGTGATTTAATAGGTGAAGATGACAATAATGCACCACCAGTGTTAAAAATTTATTGGGATAGAGGAAAAATTCGTGTAAAAACCAAAGTACTAAAAAATAGTAATGCAACTGTACCTAAAATACTTCATGAAGATGCGTGGGGTAATGATGAAGGTTTTAATTTTGAACAAGAAGTTGGATTTAGAAAGTTCATTTTAGAAGTTAAGGTCTCAGATGGAAAGCTAGTAGTAATTCTGAATAAAAATGAATACAAAGTTTATGAAAATATTCATATGAAAAAATGGGGAGTTTTTGAAAACTATTTTAAAGCTGGAAATTATTTTCAAAGCAGAGATGAAGGTTCTTTTTCAAAAGTTAGGTATTACGAATTAAGTGTAAGTCATTAATTTAATGTCAATCAATAAAATGTTTTTATATAGAAGTTATTTGGGATTGTTATTACTAGTTCTTTTTATGAGTACTAGTTGTTCAAATAATGAAAGTAGTATTATTGAAGAAATTGAAATTGAAGAAGAGGAAATTACCAATAATTACGTTATTTCAAATATTGATTTAAATAATTGGAAAGTAACACTTCCAATTGGAAACCCAACAGAAGTGTTGCCACCTGAAATTTTGGATTATGCTACCAATGAAACATTGAAACCGTTTATGTATAACGATTCAATAAATGGAGCTTTGGTATTTTATACATATCCAGGAGCTTCAACTGCCAATTCTTCTTATTCTAGAACAGAATTAAGAGAATTAATGAATCCAGAAGATCGTGGTATAACGAACTGGACCTTTGCGCAAGGAGGAACTATTAAAGGAATGCTGTCTATGGATGACATTTCAAAAGATAGTCAAGGTAATTATCATAGAGCTATTATTATGCAAATTCACGGTAGACTTACAAATGAGCAAAGAGATTTAATAGGAGAAGATGATAATAATGCGCCTCCAATGTTAAAAATATATTGGGTAAATGGGCAAGTTAGAGTTAAAACAAAAGTACTTAAAGATATAAATGCTACAGATATTGAAATGTTACACGTAGACGCTTGGGGAGATGATGAAGGATATACATTTCCCGTATATGTAGGTTTTGATAAGTTTACCCTAGAAGTAAAGGCAAGCGAAGGCAGAATGGAAGTTATATTAAATGAAAATGAATCAATAGTTTATAATGATATACATATTGAAAAGTGGGCTGTTTTTGAAAACTATTTTAAAGCGGGGAACTATTTGGTTTCTTTAGATGAAGATTCGTATTCAAAAGTAAAATATTATGAGTTGGTTGTAACTCATTAAAAATAAAATTATAAGTTTGATTTAATTAAGTTAATTGTTTAGTAATAAGTACCAGTCTTAATTTAAGACTGGTACTATTAAGTAGTTTATTTGTAATGCAATACTTTTGATTGAAATTTATAACTAAAATTAGATAACCCAATAGAAAATGAAGATAGATATAATTACAAAAAATGAAAACGTTGAAGCTCAAAATGCTATAATTTCACAAATTCGTGATCTTATTAATTTTAAGAATTTAGAACCAGGAGACAAGTTGCCTTCTGAAAGAATGTTATCAGAAAAGTTTGGTGTAAGCCGTAGTAATATTAGAGAGGCAATTCAGAAATTGGAGTTTTTTGGTTTACTAAAATCAATTCCTCAGAGCGGAACTTTTGTTGCTAATATTGGTGTTGTAGCTCTTAACGGAATGATTGATGATATTTTAAGATTGGAAGATCCTGATTTTAAAGATTTGGTAGAAACACGTATTTTATTAGAATTAAGATCGGTCGGGTTAGCAGCAACTAGAAGAACTGAAAATGATTTAATTCAAATAAAAAGCGCATTAGATGCGTATGAAGAAAAAGTACTAAAAGGAGAAGATGCAGTTCAAGAAGATTTATTATTTCATTTATCAATAGCAAAAGCAAGTGGTAATAGCACATTAAATACTTTAATGTTAATTATTACACCAGGAATTATAACCAATTTCGAAAAATATCATGTGTGTGATACTAGTAATGCAAAAAATCGCATTAAAGAGCATAAAAGCGTTTTTGATGCAATTGTTGACCAAAATTCAGGACTAGCAAAAGAAATGTTGAAAATACACTTTAAAGAGCTTTATAGCTATTGTTATAGTGTAGATTAATAAATTATTGAAGATAAAAATGCACAGTTTTATCTTCAAGCTATAATATAATAAGGAGGGAAGTAAAAGTATTAATATATCAAAAGGAGTGTTTAGAAATTTGTAGAACACTGTTTTTCCCTAATACTTTTTAATGGTTTTTTTGAGTAAAATTTAATTCTAAAATAGTTTAGAATTAATATAATATAAATAAAATAAACATGAAATTAAAAGGATTAAGGTGGTGGGTTATAGGGTTAATTGCTCTAGCAACTATAATTAATTATATCGATAGACAAGCTTTAGTTGTATTATGGCCAAGTATATCAGAAGATTTATATCCAGATAAATCAATGACAGAAAGAAAAGAAATTTATGCGTTGATTTCAGTAGTTTTTATGTTTTCTTATGCATTTGGTCAATCTATATTTGGAAAAATATTTGATAGGGTTGGAACACGAATAGGTTTTGTTTTGTCAATTGGATTTTGGTCAATTTCTACGGCACTTCATGCACTTGCAAAAGGTGTAGTGAGTTTTTCTATTTTCAGAGCTTTATTAGGAGTCTCTGAAGCTGGAAACTGGCCAGGAGCAGCAAAGGGAAATGCAGAATGGTTTCCGGTAAAAGAGAGAGCTTTTGCTCAAGGTTTATTTAATTCTGGAGCTGCAATAGGTGGTATTGTTGCGATACCAACGATTGCTTTTCTAACAGTTTATTTTAGTTGGCAAATGATATTTGTTATCATAGGTCTTATTGGTTTACTATGGTTAATTCCTTGGTTAATACTCGTAAAGGCTCCACCTAAAAGTCATCCTTGGTTATCAAAAGAAGAGAAAAATTATATACTTGGAGGACAAAAAGAAGATGAAGATGACTCACTTCAAAAAATAGATGAATATAATCCTCCAGTAGGTGAGTTGCTTAAACGTAAGCAAAGTTGGGGAGTTATTATTGCTTCTGCAGCAATAGATCCAATATGGTGGTTATTTGTTTTTTGGATCCCTATATATCTCTCTGAAGTATATGGCATGGATGTTAAAGCAATTGGTATTTATGGATGGGTACCATATGTAGGTGCAATGCTTGGTGCTTGGTTTGGTGGTTTATTAGCTCAGAATAGAATAAAAGCTGGGTGGAATGTTAACAAAACTCGTAAGATAGTAATAACGCTAGGATGTGTTATTATGCTTCCAGCGTTATTAGCCTTATCTAATCCTGGAACACCAATCACCGCTGTATTAATAATGGCTGCAGTTCTTTTTGGGTTTCAAACAGCAATTGGAAATGTTCAAACACTACCAAGTGATTTGTATGGAAAAAAGACAGTAGGAACACTTTCTGGTTTTGCAGGTACCGCAGCAAAATTAACTGGTGCCGGATTAGTT
>NZ_WTAR01000074.1 GCF_013139515.1 Lutibacter sp. | reverse complement strand
ATGAGTTTTTCAAAACCTGTTTTGGTAAGTAATGCAACTGCCCAGAAAAACTTGATTGAAAAAACAAACACAGGGTTAGTGCATTTAGAAAAAAATGCTGAAGATTTTTCAGAAAAAGTAATGCAATTATATGCTGATAAAAATTTAAGAGATACTTTTGGAGAAAATGGAAAACGATTTGTTGAAAATGAATTTTGTTGGGAAAAAACTTCAGAGAAATTAATTGAATTATATGCTAATTTAAGCAAATGAAAAAAGCACTCATTATAACATATTATTGGCCGCCAGCAGGAGGGTCAGGAGTGCAACGTTGGTTAAAGTTTGTAAAATATTTTAGAGATTTTGGTATTGAACCAATTATTTATACTTTAGAAAATCCAAACTACCCAATAAATGATAAATCGCTTTTAAATGATATTCCTGAGGGTGTAGAAACGTTAAAACAACCAATTTGGGAACCTAATAATTTATTTTCGGTATTTGGTAAAAAGAAAACTGAAAGTGCCGGTTTTTTAAATCCAAATCCATCAATTTTCGGAAAGTTAATGCAATACATTCGTGCAAATTATTTTATTCCTGATGCACGTAAGTTTTGGGTAAAACCATCGGTTAATTATTTAAAAAAGTATTTACAAAAAAATAAAGTTGATGTTGTTATAACAACTGGCCCGCCACACAGTATGCATTTAATTGGCTTAAATTTAAAGAAGCAATTAAATATAAAATGGATTGCTGATTTCCGTGATCCTTGGACTGAAATTGATTATTTTCATCAATTACCATTAACAAAAAAAGCTATTGAGAAACATCATTCATTAGAAAAAAAAGTGTTGAAAAATGCTGATACTGTTTTAGTTGTTGGAAATACAATGAATGAAAAATATAGGAAATTCAATAAAAATACGATTACCATAACTAATGGTTTTGACGGAAAACTTAATGAAGTAGTTAAGAAATTAGATTCTAAATTTACACTAACTCATATTGGTTTAATGAATGCTGATAGAAATCCAGACATGCTGTGGGAAGTTTTATCTGAGATTATTAAAGAAAATTCAGCATTTAAAACTGATTTTAGTTTAAAGCTTATAGGAAAAGTAGATAATTCTATTTTAAATGAAATTTCAAAAAATAATTTAACTGAAAATGTTGAATTAATAAATTATGTTTCTCATAAAGAAGTTGTTGAATTTCAAAAAAAATCTCAAGTATTATTGCTTATAGTTAATAATGTGCCAAGTGCAAAAGGAATAATTACAGGAAAAATATTTGAATATTTAATGGCAAAACGTCCAATTTTGGCAATTGCTCCAAAAAATGGTGATTTAGCTGAAATAATTAGTAAAACAAATAGCGGTTTTGTAGTTAATTTTAATGATAGAATTCAGCTAAAAAAAACAATTGTAGATTTATATTCAAAATTTAAAGAAAATAACTTAGTAGTTAATTCAAAAAATATTGAACAATATCATAGAAGAAAATTAACTAAAAAAGTTTCAGAAATAATTAATACAATTACTTAATGAAAAAAATTGTAACCATATTAGGCGCAAGACCTCAATTTGTGAAAGCTGCAGTATTAAGTAGAATAATTTCTAAATATAAAACTATTGAAGAAGTTATTATTCATACCGGACAGCACTATGACACTAATATGAGTGCTGTTTTTTTTGAAGAAATGCAAATTCCAACACCAAAATACAATTTGGATATAAACGGATTAAGTCACGGTGCAATGACCGGACAAATGTTGCAGAAAATTGAAGAAGTGTTAGTTAAAGAAAAACCAGAATTAGTTGTGGTTTATGGTGATACAAATTCAACGATGGCAGGTGCTTTAGCAGCAAAGAAAATGAATATAAAAGTAGCACATATTGAAGCAGGTTTGCGTTCTTTTAATATGAAAATGCCTGAGGAGATAAATAGAATTTTAACTGATAGAATTTCAGATTTATTGTTGTGTCCAACAGACACAGCTATTGAGAATTTACAAAATGAAGGAATTAATAACTTACCTTCAAAAGTTGTAAAGTGTGGTGATATTATGAAAGATGCCCTTGAGTTTTATGGGGAAACTTCAAAAGAAAAATCTTCAATTATTTCAAAGTTAAATTTAAGAAAAAATGAGTTTATTTTAGCAACTATTCATCGTCAGGAAAATACAGATAGTATTGAAAATTTAAAATCTATTTTTGAAGGTTTAGAACAAATTAACAAACAAAAAAAGGTTGTATTGCCTTTACACCCTAGAACAAAAGTAATTTTAGAACAGCATAATTTATCTTACAATATTACTGCAATTACTCCTGTTGGATATTTTGACATGTTAGAATTACTTAAAAATTGTAATTTAGTTATTACTGATAGTGGTGGACTTCAAAAGGAGGCTTTCTTCAATAAAAAACATTGTATTATTGCAAGAGAAGAAACAGAATGGATTGAGCTTGTTTCTCATGGTTTTGCCAAAATTGTAGGTAGTAATAAAGTAGCTATGATTGATGCTTTTGATAAATTTCAAAATTCATCATCAAATTTTGAGGTTGAATTGTATGGAAGTGGAGTAGGAGAGAAAATTTATACTGAAATTTTTAATTTACTATAATGGGAATTGTTTTAAAACAATCTTTTATAAATACATTTATTCTTTTTGCTGGTTTTGCAGTAGGAGGTATTAATGTCATGTTTCTATTTACTCATTTTTTGCATGAAGATTATTTTGGGTTAATTACCTTTTTATTATCAACAGCAACTATTATTTTGCCTTTAGTTACATTTGGTATGCAGCATACGATTATTAAATTTTATTCTTCTTATAAAACTAAAATTGAGCAAGATGGTTTTTTAATAGCATCAACTTTAATTCCACTTTTAATAATTATTCCAATTGCAGCAATTAGTGCTTTTTTATATGAAACTATTGCTAGTTGGTTTTCTTCTGAAAATATGCTGATAAAAAAATACACTTGGCTTATTTTTATTGCTGCTATTTTCATGGGGTATTTTGAAATATTTTATGCGTGGACCAAAGTTAAGTTTAATTCAGTTTTTGGAAATTTTATTAAAGAAATATTTGCTAGGGTTTGTATCTCCATTTTATTGTTTGCAGTTTATTTTAAATGGCTTTCAAGTGAGCAATTTATTTATGCAGTTGTAATTGTTTATGGTGTTAGAACTTTAATAATGAAGCTTTATGCGTTTTATATTTGTAAACCAACTATTATTTTAAAACTTCCTTCAAACATAAAAGAAATTTTATCTTTTTCAATGTATATTATTGTAGCAGGATCTGCAGCTAGTGTTTTGTTAGAAATTGATAAGTTTATGATTCCTCAAATGGAGCAAATTGCGCAAGTAGCTTATTACTCAGTTGGTATTTATATTGCAAGCGTAGTTGCTATTCCAACAAGAGCAATGCAGCAAATTACAAGCCCTATTACAGCAAAAGAAATGAATGCTAATAATATAGATGAAGTTGAGATACTGTATAAAAAAACTTCAATTAATTTATTGGTTATTGGTGGTTTATTTTTTCTTTTAATAAATTTAAATATTGCCGATTTATATGAACTAATTAATAAACCTCAGTTTACTAAAGGTATTTGGATTGTTTTAATTATTTCATTAGCAAAATTAATGGAACTTGCTTTAGGTACCGGTAATGCTATTTTAGTGAACTCTAAATATTATAAAATATTTTTTTACCTATCATTATCAATGGCTATTAGTGTAATTTTATTAAATAAATGGTTAATTAATTTAATAGGTATTGAAGGAGCTGCTTTAGCAACATTAATTGTAGTTGTGTTTTACAGTATTTTTAAAATTATTTATATAAAATTTAAACTAAAAATACAGCCATTTAGTTTTCAAACAGTTAAAATAGTATTTGTAGTTAGCTTTATTTTTATTGCTTTTTATTTTTGGAATTTTAATTTTCACCCACTACTAAATATACTATTAAAATGTATTGTAATTAGTGTTTTATATATAATGATAATTAAAAAAATAAAAATTTCTGAAGATATTAATGGGTTGTTTGAAAAGTATTTTTCTTTAAAATAAAAAAACCACTAAAATAAAATTTTAGCGATTTCTTATATGAAAAATTAAGATAATTCTTAACTTTCAGCAGTATAGTATTCATAATCTAATCTCATATCAAAAGTATACTATTTAGTTGAAGTAAATTGTAATATATGTTACAGCTTAAATTGAGTTTTAAATAATATATTAGATTTTTTATAAATTAATAGAAGTTAATAATGAGTTACTTTTTACATATTTTTTACGGAATAATTATGGCATATTTTGGTTTAATTTCGCCAGGAATGCTAAATATGACTGCTTTAAAAATAAGAATTGATAAGGGGGAAAATGAAAGTCTAAAATTCGCAATAGGCGCATCTATTATTGTTTTTTTACAAGCGGGAATCGCTTTGTTTTTTGCTGATTATTTTGCAAACAATCCAACTATAATAGATAATTTAAAAATTGCCGGAATTTTTGTGTTTTTTGCGTTGTCAATTTTTTTCTACTTTCTATCTAAAAAAAAGATAGAATCAAACTCAAAAACAATTGGTAAAAAATATTTTTTAAAAGGTGTTTTAATGTCTTCGGTAAACATGTTGGCAATACCATTTTATTTAGGTTTAAGTATATATTTAGTATCAGTAAATAAAATTGTAATTGAACAACCTTACATTCTTTTATTTGTATTTGGTGCTGCAATTGGTTCATTTTTACTGTTTTATACATATGTTTTTTTTGCAAAAATAATTATTAAGAAAGTGTCATTTATTGCGACTAACATTAATATAATTTTAAGCATTCTCTTTTTATCTTTGGGAATTCTAACTTTGATAAAGGTTTTGGTATAAAATATTTTATATTTGTGAAATCTTGAAATTAAAAATATGATTGAAGCTATTGAGAAAAATTTATTTAGAGGAATACAACTTTTAAAATGTATTTCTAATGAACAATATAGTAACACTACAATAGCACCTTATTATTCTAGTATTGGAGGGCATATGCGCCATGTTTTAGATGTTTTTGATTGTATTTTTGAAGGATTAAACTCAAATGAAATTAACCTGATTAATAGAAAAAGAAATGAATTAGCGGAAAATTTTACAGCTAATGGGATTTATTATTTTGAAGAAGTTTTAAATAATTTAAAAGCTTTAAAAAATGAAGATTTTGATAAAATTGTTAGGGTAACAGATGATTTAGGTTTAGGAATTATAACCGCAAATTATACGTTATCAGCTATATTAATTCAAGCACACAGTCACGCTATACATCATTTTGCAAGTATTGGATATATTATCTGTCAGCTTGGAATACAATTGCCCGACGAAGATTTTGGATTTAATCCAACTACTCCAAGAGATAAAGTTGTTAATTAACACTTAAATCACTTACTTTTTTTAGATATTTTTTATAATTGATATAAAGACGGATTAAATAGTTTAAATTGGTGAAAGGTGTTTTATTCAATTTGTTGTTTTTAACTCCTATTTTATACGTTAATTTCCAATGATTTTTAATTGATTTTAAAGCTTTTAAATAAGTACCTTTTGAAGCATCGTAAATATGTGTTGGTTCAGATATTATACCGTTAATTTCAATTATTTTAAAATTTTCACTTTTAACTAATTCTTCAAAATTTATGTATTTAATATCGATACGACCGTAATACCATCCTTTAATTTCTTTATTTAAATCATCAAAATAACGGGTTAGTTCTTTAGTTATTAAATGATTGCCATTTATAAATTGAGTTCCTTTAGAATGATTTCCTATAGTGTTTAATACAATTTCTTCATTTTTAAGAGGAACAGTTTGAAGTCTTTCATAATTTAATTCTGAAATTAAATCGATATACATTTTTGCTCTAGCATCATTTTTAACTAGTTTTAAAATTGAAGAAGAACCATCACCAATTATAGTTGGATATTTTTTAAGCGTAATTGAAGTTATTTTTCCATTTTTTTCTCCAGGAATTCTATGATAAAAAATTCCACATTCATTTTTATATTCGATCAATTCTTGAAGAATTAAATTTATAGAGTTGTATTTGTGAACATACTCAGTAAGTTCACTTTCTGAATTAATTTTTTTAACCAACAAACCTCTAAAACCAATATTTGGCTTAATAATAAGCGGATAATTAATGTTGTTTGTTTTAAGCTGAGGTAAAATATGAGAGGTTTTATCACCTTTTTTAATGAAAATTGTTGTTGGTTTATATTTTTCAGGTATTAATTGTACAGTTTCATATTTAGACTCTAAACCATTTCCAGAGCCTTCAATACACGGGTTCACCGCTGAAAAAAAACCAAAACTTCTAGCTTTTAAAGCGAGGTAACATGCATAAGGTGCTACAGGTACATAAAACATGTATGATGGCCAATATTCCCAATTTTTAAAACTCAAACTCATTAAATTATTTATCGTTAAAAAATGCATTTAAAATAATTCGTATTCCAATGAAGCCAATAATAATTGAAGAAACAGCTATTAATGCTCCTGCTATTAGCCATAAATAATTTTGTTGTTGTTTAATGGCTTTAAATCCAATAGTAATTAAAATAGGGCCAAGAATTAATAAAGGAAATGCAGCTAGTTCATATTTTAGACCTCTAATCAATTCGTTTTTATTTGTACTCATTTTACTATTTTTTTCAAAAGTAATAAATTGAAATTTATATAAGTGTAGTTAATTTTAAAATGCTTATTTATTTTGGTAGTGGCTTTTAAATTTTTTTAGCATAAAAAAAGCGAGAAATATAAATTCTCGCTTTTAAAATTCAATCAAAATATTTTAAATACTTGCTACAATAGTATTTAATGTAGTACTAGGTCTCATAGATTTTTCAGTTAAGTTATTATCAAAATGATAATATCCTCCTGTATCTATACTAGTTCCTTGAGCGCTGTTTAGCTCATTTACTATAGTTGCTTCATTTGTTTCAAGTTCATTTGCTATTTTAGTAAATTGCTCTTTTAATTCAGCATCTTTATTTTGATTAGCAAGTGCTTTAGCCCAATATAAAGCTAAATAAAAATGACTTCCTCTATTATCTAATTCATTAACTTTACGTGAAGGAGATTTTTTATTGTCTAAAAATTGATCGGTTGCTTCATCTAAAGTTTCAGCTAATACTAAAGCTTTAGGGTTGTTATAGTTTTCACCTAAATGTTCTAATGAAACTGCCAATGCTAAAAATTCACCTAGAGAATCCCATCTTAAATGGCCTTCTTTAACAAATTGTTGCACATGTTTTGGAGCTGAGCCTCCAGCACCAGTTTCAAATAAACCTCCGCCGTCCATTAAAGGAACAATAGATAACATTTTTGCACTTGTACCTAATTCAAGAATAGGAAATAAATCTGTTAAAAAATCACGTAGTACATTTCCTGTAACAGAAATAGTATCTAAACCTTTTTTAATTCTTTCTAAAGAAAATAATGTTGCTTCTTTAGGATTCATAATTTGAATATCTAAACCCGTTGTGTCTAATTTAGGTAAATAAATATTTATTTTTTTGATAATCTCAGCATCATGAGCTCTATTTTTATCTAACCAAAACACAGCAGGAGTATTACTTGCTTTTGCTCTTCTAACTGCTAATTTAATCCAGTCTTGAATCGGAGCATCTTTTACTTGGCACATTCTCCAAATATCTCCTTTTTCAACGGTATGTTCAATTAAAATAGTTCCTTCACTATCAATAATTTGTACGTTACCATTTTCTGAAATTTCAAAAGTTTTGTCATGAGAACCGTATTCTTCAGCTTTTTGGGCCATTAAACCTACGTTTGGTACAGATCCCATTGTAGTTGGGTCAAAAGCACCATGTTCTTTACAAAATGCGATGGTTGCATCGTATATGCCTGCATAACTACTATCTGGAATTACAGTTTTAGTATCTTGTAGGTTTCCTTCAGCGTTCCACATTTGACCAGAAGTACGAATCATTGCTGGCATTGAAGCATCAATAATAACATCACTTGGTACGTGAAGATTTGTAATACCTTTATCAGAATTTACCATTGCAATTGCAGGTCCGTTTTCTAAACAGGCTTTTATATCGTTTTCAATTTCATTTTTTTGAGCTTCAGGTAATGTTTGAATTTTGTTAATTAAATCTCCAAACCCATTATTAACATCAACTCCAAGTTTATTTATAATAGCGCTATGTTTTTCAAAAATGTCTTTAAAGAATACTGTTACTGCATGTCCAAAAATAATTGGATCAGAAATTTTCATCATAGTTGCTTTCATATGCAACGAAAACAATACGTTTTTTTCTTTAGCATCTTTAATTTCTTCATTGAGAAAATTAATCAATGCTTTTTTACTCATAAAAGTTCCATCAATAATTTCACCTGCTTTTAGCGTTGTTTTGTCTTTTAAAACAGTAATGCTTCCACTTTGATTTACAATTTGAATTTTAACATCACCAGCTTTAGGGGCAGTTACAGATTTTTCATTAGAGAAAAAATCACCACCATTCATAGTAGAAACGTGTGTTTTAGAATCTGTAGACCAGATACCCATTGAGTGTGGATTTTTTTTAGCATAATTTTTAACTGCTTTTGGAGCTCTTCTATCTGAATTCCCTTCACGTAAAACAGGGTTTACTGCTGAACCTTTTACAGTGTTGTATTTTTTTTGAATTTCTTTTTCTTCAGCTGTTTTAGGATTTTCTAAATAATTAGGTATTGCAAATCCAGTTGCTTGTAATTCTTTTATGGCAGCAATAAGCTGTGGTACTGAGGCAGAGATGTTAGGTAATTTAATAATATTTGCTTCAGGTGTTTTAGCTAATTTTCCAAGTTCAGCTAAAGCATCAGAAACTCTTTGTTCAGGTGTTAAATAATTAGGGAATAATGCTAAAATTCTTCCTGCTAATGAAATATCTTTAGTTGTAATCTTAATATTTGAAGTTTTTGTAAAAGCTTTAATTATTGGTAATAATGAGTACGTAGCTAAAGCAGGAGCTTCGTCTGTTTTTGTATAAATAATTTCAGGTAATTTATTCATATCTTTTTATATTTTTTAATACTATAATCCTATTTTTTTATGAGTGATTATAGTGTTATTAATTAATTATTTTAAGCAGTACAAATATACTAAATACCAATGGAAAAATTGATTGCGAAAACGTTATAAATAAGGACTTTGTTTTGTTATAAAAGGAAAAATAAATATGAAATTTTGAAGGAATAATAATGTCTAAAAAAACAAAAGCCATAATATTGATTTCTCATTATCATGGCTTTTTGCTGAAACAAGGTTTCTAATAAGTCTTCAGGTACTTTATTTTCATTGTATTAGCTATTCTCGTTAAAGATCACCCACAACTAAATTTTTCACTGCCGCTTGTTGTCTTCTTACAAATGCAACTTCTTACTAAATAATCGTTTCATTTAAAATAAAACATAAAACTTTGTTGTAATTTATAAAAACTACTTATTTTAAAATTTTATTTTAAATTTTTGCTTTTAAAACTATGTTTCCATTTATTCATGCTAAACACCTGGGCACATTACTATTTAAAGTTTAGTTTTAAAAACTATGTTCAAGAACATTTAGAATTTCATTTTGAGAATTTCAATTTAGCTTCAAAATTTGCATCTATCAACTTCACATTCAATCTCTCTATTAATTCTTATGTAAAATAAAGACAGAAAAAGCTATTTTCCAAATTTATAACTGTTTAGTTTTTAACAAGATATAAACGTGACTTATAAACATTTGTTTATAACAAAAAACCCGATTTGAAAATCAAATCGGGTTTTAATAAGTTTATTTAAAAACGAATTAACGTCTTTTCTCTGTAATTCTAGCTTTTTTACCAGTTAATCCTCTAAAGTAGAAAATACGTGCTCTACGAACTTTACCGTGTTTATTAACCTCAATTTTTTGAATTGCAGGTAAGTTTATTGGGAAAATACGTTCAACACCAACTGTACCAGATATTTTTCTAATTGTAAATGTTTCAGATGCTCCAGCTCCTCTTCTTTGAATTACTGTTCCTTTAAAAAACTGTGTACGTGTTTTTTGTCCTTCTTTAATTTCGTAGTATACTGTGATTGCGTCTCCTGCTTGAAATTGAGGAAATTCATTCTTTGCTACAAATTCATCTTGTATAAATTTTACTAAATTTTCCATTTTTAACTTTTAATGGGTTTTACCAATAATCAACATTCACGATTTTCGTCAGAGGTTAATTTTGAGAATGCAAATTTAGTAAAAAATATTAGTCTTCCAACAAGTCAGGTCTAATTTTTTTTGTACGTTCAAAAGCTTGATCATTTCGCCATTCTTCAATTTTTGGAAAATTACCAGATAGTAATACTTCAGGTACTTTAAGTTCTTTATATTCAGAGGGTCTTGTGTAAACTGGAGGCGAAAGTAAATCGTCTTGAAAAGAATCTGTTAAGGCTGATGTTTCATCACCCAAAACACCAGGTATTAATCGTATAATTGTATCGCATAAAACAGCAGCGCCTAATTCTCCACCACTTAAAACATAATCGCCTATTGATATTTCTTTGGTAATAAATAATTCTCTAACGCGCTGATCTACACCTTTGTAGTGGCCGCAAAGAATAATCATATTTTCGTTTAAAGATAAGGTGTTTGATGTTTGTTGGTTTAAAGTTGGAGCATCAGGAGTCATATAAATAATCTCATCGTATTCTCTTTCTGCTTTTAATTTCGAAATACATTTATCAATAGGTTCAATCATTAAAACCATTCCAGCACCACCTCCAAACTGATAATCGTCTATTTTTCCGTAATCATTTAAAGCATATTTTCTTAAATCATGAAAATGAACTTCAACTAAATTCTTGTCTATTGCGCGTTTAATTATTGAAAATTGAAACGGACTTTTAATTAATTCTGGAGAAACGGTTATAATATCAATTCGCATATTGCAAAGATAATAGGGAAAAATTAATTAGTAGTAATTAATAATTAATATTTGAAATGAACTAATATTTCTATATTAATGAAGCTTTTATAATTCTATCAACTTCAAAAATGTCTTTTTTTAGTTGAATATTTTTGAAATCTTTTAATTTTAATAACTCTACAGTTTCTGCACCTAAATACTGATTAATTTCAAAATACAAATGACCATTTTTCTTCAAACTTGATTTAGCTAAATCAGCTATTTTATTATAAAACAGTAGCGGATTATCATTTTCAACAAACAGTGCTAAATGAGGTTCGTTGGCTAAAACATTTGGTTGCATTTGCTCTTTTTCTAATTCACGTACATAAGGCGGATTTGAAACTATAACGTCAAATTTATTTGATAAATCACTTAAGGTTAAAATATTGGCTTCAGTAAAATTTACAGTTACGTTATTTATTACCGCATTTGATTTGGCTGTTTTTATAGCTTCTGCAGAAATATCTAAAGCGAAAACTTCAGCATTGGGTAAAATTTTAGCTAATGAAATTGCAATGCAACCACTTCCAGTGCCAATATCAAGAATTTTAATACTTGGAGAATTTTGATGGTCTTTTAAAATCCAATCAACTAATTCTTCAGTTTCGGGTCTTGGAATTAAAACATTGCTGTTTACGTTAAAATGAAGTCCGTAAAATTCAGTTTCACCTGTTATATATTGAATTGGAATTTGGTTTTTTAACTCTTTTAGCGCTTTTTGAAAGAAATCTAAATCAGAATTATTAAATTCTAAAGAAGATTGAAGTGCTAAATCAACACGAGATAAATTCAATTTATGTTGAATTAATATGTTGAAAAAGGACTGAATTTCAGTTTCAGGGTATAATTTTGATAGTTCTAAAAAAAACTGTTTTTTAAATTTTTGTACTAGCATTATAAGCTTTTAAGCATCCATAAATTACAAGAATAATGGCCTGTATCGCCCATTGGAGCGTCTAAATCTTTAAAACCGACTTTTCTATACAGTTTTCTTGCATCTTCCATATAAGGTAGTGTTTCTAAATAGCATTGCTCAAATCCATATTCTTTGGCTTTATTTAAGCAAATTTCCATCATTTTACTACCCAATCCATAACCACGTGCTTCAGGTAAAAAATACATTTTTTGAAGTTCACACACATTTCCCTCAAAATTATCAAGTTGTTTTATGCCTGCACCTCCATAAATTTCACCATTTTTTTCAATAACATAATAAACAGTTTTTTCAAATTGATACGCTTCATATAATGTATCTAAAATTTTATCTGCATAGGCAGTTCCAACTTTGGGTACTCCAAATTCAATTAAAATATCTCTAACTGCCTGTGCAATTTTCGGATTATCTTTAGGTTGAATTTCTCTAATTTTAAAGTTGTTGTGAGTCATTTTAAAATGTTATTTTTACGCTGTGAATATACACGAAAAATATATAAAACGTTGCATAGAACTTGCTAAAAATGGTTTAGGAAAAACGTATCCAAATCCAATGGTTGGAAGCGTAATTGTATTAAATAATTCAATTATTGGTGAAGGTTGGCATAAAAAAGCAGGTGAACCTCATGCGGAGGTGAATGCTATAAATTCGGTGAGTGACAAGTCCCTTTTAAAAAATGCAACTATTTATGTAAGTTTAGAACCGTGTTCACATTATGGTAAAACACCTCCTTGTGCTAATTTAATTGTTGAAAATGGTATAAAAAAAGTTGTTATTGGTATTATTGATGAAAATAGTAAAGTTAGTGGAGGAGGAGTTAAGCATTTGCGAAATAACAATTGCAATGTTATTGTTGGTGTTTTAGAAGAAGAATGTAAAGAATTGAATAAACGTTTTTTTACATTTCACACAAAAAAAAGACCTTTTGTAATTTTAAAATGGGCAGAAACTGCTGATGGTTTTATAGATAAATTACGTAATAAGGATTCAGAAAATTCACCAAATTGGATTTCAAATGTATATTCTCAGCAATTTGCACATAAAATGAGAGCTGAAGAGCAAGCTATTTTAATTGGAACAACAACAGCTTTAAATGATAATCCTACTTTAAATATTAGAAGTTGGGTTGGAATTCATCCAATTCGAGTAGTGTTAGATAGAACTTTAAAAATTCCCATCAATTACAATTTATTTGATGAAAGCATACAAACCATTGTATTTACTGAAAATAAATATGAAAAGAGTACCTATAATAATGTGTTGTTTGAAATAATTAATTTTAATGAAAACTTACCAAAACAAATTTGTGATGTTTTATTTAAGTATGAAATACAATCTGTAATTATTGAAGGGGGAGCAAAAACGTTACAAAGTTTTATTGATGTAAATGTATGGGATGAAGCTTTTGTTTTTGTAGGTGATGCAAATTTTAAAACGGGTTTAAAAGCTCCTAAGTTGAAAAAAGCACCAATTGAAATCAAGAAAATTTCAACTGATGCTTTGAAAATTTATAAAAATTAGAAATTATTAAGGTTGCTCAAACATTTCTATTTTAGTATCTCCATCAGATTTTTTATAACCTCTAAACATTCCTGTTGAATTAAAATCCCAAGAAACATCTCCATTTTTATCCATCAATATCATTCCGCCTTCACCTCCAAGTGGCCCAATTTGATTGAATAAAACTTCATGAAGAGCTTCTTTAGCAGTCATACCTTTATATTGTATTAAGCTTGAAACCTCATGAACTGCTACAGTTCTCATAAAATATTCACCAGTTCCAGTTGCTGATATTCCACAGGTTAAATTATTAGCGTAAGTTCCTGCTCCAATTATTGGTACATCACCAATTCTGCCATATTTTTTATTTGTCATTCCGCCTGTTGAAGTACCAGCAGCAATATTTCCATTTTTATCAATTGCAACTGCGCCAACTGTGCCATATTTATGATCATCAATTAACTCATTTTTAATAAGGAAAGCTGTATGGTCTAATTGTGTTTTTTCTTTTCCTTGAATTTTTTTGAGCTGATTTAATCTCTTTTCAGTGAAAAAATAACTGCTATCAACCATTTCAATACCATATTTTTTAGCCATAAGTTCAGCTCCTTTTCCAGAAAGTAAAACGTGTTTTGAGCTGTCCATAACAATTCGAGCTGCTAAAATTGGATTTTTTATGTGGTTAACACCAGCAACAGCACCAGAATTTAAAGTGTTACCATCCATAATAGCAGCGTCCATTTCTTGGTTACCTTCATTGTTGTATACGGCACCTTTACCCGCATTAAATAATGGTGAATCTTCCATAACATTAATTGCAGCTTGGATAGCATCTAATGAGATTCCGCCATTCTCTAAGATAGTATATCCTGCATTTAAAGCTTCTTCTAATTTTTTTGAATAAGCTTCTTGTTGTTCGTGGGTAAAATACTCTCGTTTAATTCCTCCAGCGCCTCCATGAATAACTATTGAAAAGGAGTTTGGTTCTCTTTGTTTTGCTTCAGCTTCTTTTTTGTTAGAAGTTGTTTCGCACGAAAATATAATAATACTTGAAAGTAATAGAAAGGTTAGTTTTTTCATGATTGGTAATTTATAACTCAAATATATTCAATTTAAATTTAGGGTTTTGATATATTTGTATTCTTAAATTTATAAATTATTTTAGAAAAAGATACATATAGAACAATTGATATTGCTAATGGAGATTCGCTTTTTAAAGATAGAGGCAGTAAATTTATTGGCTATGTTTTTCCAATTTCTTCTGAAGATGAAGTTAAAGGTTGTATTGATGAATTAAAGAAAAAACATTATTCAGCAAGGCATTGGTGCTATGCATGGCAGCTAGGAACTGAAGAATTTAGATATAGAGCAAATGATGATGGGGAACCAAATAATTCAGCCGGTCAGCCTATTTACGGACAACTATTATCTTTTAATATAACAAATGTATTAGTTGTGGTAGTACGCTATTTTGGAGGAACAAAGTTGGGTGTTGGCGGGCTTATTAATGCATATAAAACTACTGCTAAGTTAATTATTGAAGCTTCAAAAATTGTAGAAAAAACTATAGATGTAAATTTTGAAATTTTCTTTGAATATAAAGATATGAATAAAGTAATGCGAATTATTAAAGAAAATAATATTGAAATTAAAAGCCAAAAAATGCATTTAAATTGTGAGTATGTAATTTCAATTCGAAAAACCAAAGCTTTAAAAATTCAACAATTATTTGAAGATTTACGTTGCTTAAAAATTACAGAAATTAAATAGTATTTTGCTGTATTTTTTCTAAAAGATATTTAGGAGCTCTTACAGGTTTCCTAGTTATTGAATCCATAAAAGCTAAAGTTACATTTGCAGTGTTTAAAAGTTCATTGTTTTCATTGTGAATTTCAAACTCAAATTTTATTTTAACTAGAGGGTTGTTTATTAATGTAGTTTTTAGGGTTAAAAGGTCATCATATTTTGCGGGTTTAATATAATTTATATTTAGACTAATTACAGGTAACATAACTCCAGCTTCTTCCATTTTCTTATAAGAAATGTCTAATTTTCTAAGCCATTCAATACGTCCCATCTCATAGTATTGCACGTAATTACCGTGATAAGCAAAACTCATTTGATCGGTTTCAGCATACCTAACTCTAAATTGTATTTTGTTAAAAATCATTTGTAAATTTTAATCTTGTTATGTTACGTAAAAAAAAGTTAATAATCAACAAGAATTTATTTTTTTATAATGAAATTTATTCACATTTTTGTAAAGCCTAAAATAGCTTATTGGGGTAGCTTTTTTATTCGGCATAAATTAAATCTAAATATTACAATAATTACTAATGATTAAAACTGCACCATCAGTTTGGGGGGAATGTTTATCTTTTATACAAGATAACATAAAACAACAAGCATATAAAACTTGGTTTGAACCAATTAAACCAATAAAATTATCTGGTGAGGCACTTACTATTCAAGTTCCAAGTAAGTTTTTTTATGAGTGGTTAGAAGAGCACTACATTAAGTTATTAAGAGTTGCATTAGTTAAGCAGTTAGGTGAAGATGCAAAACTGATTTATGATGTTAGAATGGAAAATAATTACAGTAGCAGTAAACCGCATACAGTAAAAATTCCAAGTTCAAATAGAAACCCAATAAATCCACAAGGTATTACAATGCCTTTAGATTTTAATAAACGCGAATTAAGAAATCCGTTTGTTATACCTGGAATTCAAAAAGTTAAGATTGAGTCTCAGTTAAATCCAAATTATAATTTTGATAGTTTTGTTGAGGGAGATTCAAACAGGTTGGCACGTTCTGCTAGTATGGCAGTCGCAAATAAACCTGGAGGAACTTCATTTAATCCGTTATTAATTTATGGTGGAGTAGGATTAGGAAAAACGCATTTAGCACATGCTATTGGCGTTCAAATAAAAGATAAATATCCAGATAAAACGGTTTTGTATATTTCTTCTGAAAAATTCACACAACAATATATAGATTCAGTAAAAGCAAACACAAGAAATGATTTTATTCATTTTTATTCAATGATTGATGTGTTGTTAATTGATGATGTTCAGTTTTTATCAGGAAAAACAGGTACACAAGACGTATTCTTCCATATTTTTAATCATTTACATCAAAATGGAAAACAGGTTATTTTAACATCTGATAAAGCACCTGTTGATATGCAAGATATTGAGCAGCGTTTACTTTCAAGATTTAAATGGGGATTGTCAGCTGAACTTCAAGTTCCTGATTATGAAACAAGAATTTCAATTTTACAAAATAAACTGTATAGAGATGGCGTTGAAATGCCTGAAGAAATTGTTGAATACATAGCCAAACATATAAAATCTAATGTTAGAGAGTTAGAAGGGGTGTTAATTTCTATGATTGCGCAAGCTTCATTTAATAGAAAAGAATTTACATTATCGCTTACAAAACAAATAGTTGATAAATTTGTTAAAAACACCAAGCGTGAAGTTTCTATTGATTATATTCAGAAAATAGTTTCTAACTATTTTGAATTAGATGTTACAACTTTACAATCTAAAACTCGTAAAAGACATATTGTACAAGCGCGTCAATTAGCAATGTATTTTGCTAAAAGAATGACAAAAGCTTCATTGGCAAGTATTGGTTCTCAAATAGGAAAAAGAGATCACGCAACGGTACTTCATGCTTGTAAAACTGTTGATAATTTAACAGAAACTGATAAGCAGTTTAGAAAATATGTTGACGATATTACAAAAAAACTTACATTTTAATTTATAATAATGACCAAAGTATTAATGGTTTGTCTCGGTAATATTTGCCGTTCGCCATTGGCAGAAGGTATTTTAAAATATAAACTAAATAGTTCTCAAACTATTGTTGATTCTGCTGGCACGGCCGCATATCATCAAGGTGAAAAACCCGATGTTAGATCTATTGCTATTGCAAAAAAAAATGGTATAGATATTTCCAAACAACAAGCTAGAAAATTTTTGGTTCAAGATTTTGATGAATTTGATTATATTTATGTGATGGATAATTTAAATTATAAAAATGTACTGAAATTAGCTAGAAATGAAGTAGAGAAATCTAAAGTGAAACTTATTTTAAATGAAATTTTTCCTGATGATAATTTAGATGTTCCAGATCCTTATTATGGTGGAGATTTTGGTTTTAAAAAGGTATATGAGATGTTAGATAATGCTTGCGATATTATTGCAAAAAAAATAAACCCCAATGAATAACGAACAAGGAAAATTGTATTTAATTCCAACTACTTTAGGTGATAATGAACCGCTTGAAGTTTTGCCTTTATCAGTAAAAAAAGTAATTGAAGAATTAGATTTTTTTATTGTTGAAAACGAAAAAACCGCTCGTAGATTTATTAAACAAATTACACCACGAAAATCTCAACCTTCTTTAACTATTTTAAAGTTAGATAAATACGCTGACCAATTAGAAGTAAGAACCTATTTAGATGTTTGTGTTTCAGGCACTTCTGTCGGTTTGCTTTCTGAAGCAGGTGTGCCAGCAATAGCCGATCCTGGAGCTGAAATAGTTAAGCTAGCACACGAAAAAGGAATTAGAGTAATTCCTTTGGTTGGGCCATCATCTATAATTTTAGCAATGATGTCTTCTGGTTTTAACGGTCAAAATTTTGCTTTTAATGGGTATTTGCCAATTGATACTTCAGAAAGAAAAGCAGCAATAAAAAAACTAGAGAGATTATCAAGAGAAAATAATCAATCACAAATTTTTATTGAAACTCCTTATAGAAACGAAAAAATGTTGGCCGATCTAAAAAGTACATTAACGCCAACTGCAAAACTATGTATTGCTTGTGATATAACATTACAATCAGAATATATTAAGACGTTAACTATTAGCGATTGGAAAAGTGAAACTCCTGATTTGCATAAAAGACCTACAATATTTATAATTCATAAAGAATAAAAAAAAGGTTTCTGCAATAAACAGAAACCTTTTTTACTAATTTAACCAAAAATTATTCTAATTATAAAGCAGGTTTTTTATTTGCTTCAATAAATGAAGTATTAAAACCTGAAAATTGTTCTAAGTAATGTTCTATAGATGAGCCGTATGCATCTTTAAATTTCTTTTTACCATTACTTCTAAGGTATTTTTTTACATTTCCAGCACCAGATAAATGTGCGGCAGCTAAAATACCAGACTCGGTAATTTTAATACCGTTTATTTTTTTTCCAACACTTCGTCTAATATCTTTTCTTAAAATCCATTTATTTACAGAGCAAAGTGCAATAAATGCATCTTCCTGTAATTCTGGAGAGCTTAAAAATTGTTTAGTGTTGTATATTTTGAATCTTTCTAAAGTAGTTCTTCCAAATTGATATTTCCCTAAATAACCAAGAGTGTTAACAACATGATATCTTCCTTGAGACTCTTTAAATGCTACAGCTTCTTTAAAACCGTTGAATGAATTACCTACAAATGGAATGTTGTAAATTTGATGAAGACTTTCTTTTTCGTTAGGTACAGTACTAATTTCTATTGTAGAAGTAATGTTACTGTTTAGTGTTCTTTCTTCTTTAGAGAAACTTGAAATAACAAGTACTAAAGTTAGTAAACTTAAAATTACTATTATTTTTTTCATAATTTATAGGTTTTAATTACCTTCTAAATTTCAGGATGCAAATGTATAGTATATTTTTAATCTGACAACAAATTTACAAAATATTTTAACAAATTAACAAATTGTTAACAAAGTGAAGTTTTTGTTGATAAAAAACGTAAATAATAAAGAGAAATGGTAGTTAAATTATAAATTTAATAAAAAGATATTAAAATGTTATCTGTTCACACCTTGTTTACTAAGCCACTTTTGATATTTAGTAGCGTTTTTATTGTGTTGCGAGAGAGTTTTAGCAAATTCATGTTTTCCTATTGATGTAATACTTGCACACATATAATAGTAATTATGTAAAGCAGGGTTTAATACTGCGTCTATTGAAGAGATGTCTGGCATTGCAATAGGACCAGGAGGAAGACCATTATTTTTATAAGTATTATATGGTGAATTAATTTCTAAATCTTTTGTAAGTACTCTTTTAATGACAAGGTTATTACCAAATTCTTTTTTTAATGCAAATATAATTGTGGGATCTGCTTGCAAAGGCCATTTATCATTCAACCTATTTAAATACAATTTAGCCACCATTGGTCTTTCGCTAACTGCAGCTGTTTCTTTTTGAACAATAGATGCAAGTGTAATTACTTCTGTTTTAGATAAATTTAGTTTTTTAGCCTTTTCTAATCTTGAAGCATTCCAAAATTTATTGTATTCGTTTAACATTTTAGTTCTGAATGATTCAGCAGATGTATTCCAGTAAAACTCATATGTATTTGGAATATACATACTTAACGCTGTATTTATAGTAAAACCTACTTCAGATATAAATGAATTATTGTTTAAAGTATTTAAAATTGTAATTGAATCAGGTTCAATTTGTTCAGCAATTCTACCAGCAAGTTTTTCAAATGTATCTTGGTTGTTGAATGATAACTTTACAGTTGTTTGTTTACCACTTCGTAATAAATTTACCAATTCGTTATTATTTAAACCTTTTGTAATATGATATTTTCCTGGTTTAATGGTGTTTGGATAGTTTTTTTTGTTAGCAACCCAAGTAAATGGTTTTACTCTTTTTAAGAACGGGCGAATTAAGTTTTCAATATCGTCAAAATTACTAGTAGTTGGGATGTATAAGAAACCTTCTTTGGTGGTATTTGGCTTGTATATTTTTGAGTAAAAATTATATGTAAGGAAACCTCCAATTATTAAAACTAAAAAGGAAATTAAGAAGAAGAGTTTTTTAAGATTCATTTTTTTTATTAATTAATTGGTAAGAGATTTCGTCTTTAAATGTAGCATTAGAAAAAATCCAATCTTTTTTTATTCCTATTTTCTTGAAGTTAAATTTTTCAAAAAGTGAAATACTGTTTTTATTATCTGAAGTGATATTGGCATAAATTTGATGCACATTTAAATATGTGAAAGCATAATCTATAATCATTTCAAGAGCTTCAGAGCCATATCCATTAGTTTGGTGCTTCGGGTTTATTAGTATTCCAATGCCAATACGTTGGTGTAGAGGATTAAAATCAAATAAGTCAATCATACCAATTGGTAAATTTTTAGAGTCACAAATTACAAAACGGTATTGTTTAGCTTCATAAATATCTTGATGCGCATTTTTAATATAATTTTGTAAGGTGTATTTTGAAAAAGGCAGCTGAGTGCTACTTATTTCCCAAAATAATTCATTATTTTCAGAAGAAAATAGAAAGTCTATATCTTCAGGTTCTAAAGCACGTAAGTTTATATTTTTTCCTAGTAGTATTGCCATTAAATAGAAATATTTCCTTCAAAAACAAGTTGAGCAGGTCCTTTTAAAAATACATTTTTGTAAGTATTAGCTTCTTTTTCAAATGAAACTTCTAAATTTCCACCTAAAACCTCAATATTTATAGAGGTTGCATTTGTTTTATTTGTTTTATTTGCCGCAATTGCAACAGCGGTAACACCTGTTCCACATGCTAATGTTTCATCTTCAACACCACGTTCATAGGTTCTAACTTTAAATGAGTTATTAGATGTTTGTTCAGCAAAATTCACATTGGTTCCTTCTTTAAAATATGGAGCTCCGTATCTTATCTTTGAGCCTTCGATCTTAACATTTAAGGTTGTTACGTTTTTATTGAAATTCACATGGTGGGGAGATCCTGTGTTTAAAAAACAATAATCACTAAAAATGTCAATAGTATCAATATCAATCATTTGAAGGCTTACAATGTTATTATTAATGCTTGCAAAGTGCAAACCATCAACAGCTTCAAATGTTGTTTCTGTTGTTATTATTTCAAGCTGCTTTGCAAAAGCAACAAGGCATCTTCCTCCATTACCACACATACTTCCTTCATTTCCATCAGCATTAAAATATACCATAGTAAAATCATTTTCTTTTGATGGTTCTAATAAAATTAAACCATCAGCACCAATACCAAAACGTCTGTCGCATAATTTGTGAATGAGTTTAACGTTGTTTTTTGGGAATGTTAAGCTTCTATTATCAATCATAATAAAATCATTTCCTGTTCCTTGATATTTGTAAAAATGTATTTTCATTACTGCAAATGTACTAAATTAAGTGAGTTTTTAAAGTAAATAGAATGCGTGATTTTGAAATGTTAAAATGAGTTAAAACAGCGTTAACAGATAGTTAAAGTAAATTTTTACGCGTAAAATAATTCTAAATTTGAGTTTTAATTTATAAACTAAAACAATGAAAAAAGTATTAAGTGTTATATTATTCTCGGCTCTTGGAGGAGCGCTTACTTTAGGAAGTTATAAGATATTTATAGAAAAACCACAGGTGGTTATTGAGCAAAAAGAAGTTAATGCATTATGTAGTTTACCTGTAAATTATACAAATACTATGGTTTCTTCAATAGAAAATACAGATTTTACTGTAGCTGCAGATAAAACTATAAATTCTGTAGTTCATGTTAAAAATACTTCAGTAAAAACATATAGAGACCCTTATGCAGAGTTTTTTTATGGACAAGGTAGTGGTACAAAAAAATATTCACAAGTAGGAACAGGAAGTGGAGTAATTATCTCTTCTGATGGTTATATTATTACAAATAATCATGTAATAAAAAATGCTACTGAAATTGAGGTGACTTTAAATAATAAGAAGAATTATAAAGCAAAATTAATTGGAACAGACGCTACAAACGATATTGCTTTATTAAAGGTTGAAGCTAAAGATTTGCCTTATATAACTTTTGGAGATTCTAATGGTATTAAAGTTGGAGAATGGGTATTAGCTGTTGGAAATCCATATAATTTAACGTCAACAGTTACCGCAGGCATTGTAAGTGCAAAAGGAAGAGATTTAGATGGAAATAGTAGTATAGATTCTTTTATTCAAACAGATGCGGCTGTAAACCCAGGAAATAGTGGTGGAGCTTTGGTGAATACTAGAGGTGAATTAATTGGTATTAATACGGCAATTTCATCTCAAACTGGAGCTTTTGTAGGATATTCATTTGCAGTGCCTTCAAATATTGCTAAAAAAGTTATTGAAGATTTAATGGAGTTTGGAAATGTTCAAAAAGCAATGTTAGGTGTTTTTGGAGGTGAGTTAAATAATAGAGCTGCTGAAAATTTAAATATTGAAACCACTGAAGGTTATTATATTTCTGGAGTAGTAGAAAATTCTGGAGCTGCAAAAGCGGGACTTAAAGAACATGATATCATTATAAAGTTAAATGAAGTTAAAATTTCTACGTTTGCAGATTTGCAAGGATTTTTAAGAACTAAAAGACCAAGTGATGTTATAGCAATCACTTTTTTAAGAGAAGGTTCCAAAAAAATAGCAAATGTTACATTAACAAAAAATGAAAAAGCAAGAATTTCAGCTATTGGATTAGAGTTAAATAACTTGGATAAAGCTGAATTAAAAAAATTAAATATTAAAAACGGTGTTAAAATTAGTCAAATTTCAAATAAAGAATTACAATATTATGGCGTAAAAAAGGGGTATGTGATAACAGCTATAAATGATAAAAAAGTAATTACTGTTGACGATGTAAACAATATGATTGAAAATAAAACTAAAGGAGCAGTGCTAAGAATTGAAATGCTAAATTTAAAAGGGGAGAAGGAGCGATATATTTTTAGATAAATTTTTAAACAATATTTTTAAAAACCTTTCAAATTTTGAAAGGTTTTTTTATTTCAAAAAAAGTTGCGAAAACGTTTGAAATGGGTATTTTTACAAAAATATTTAACAATAAACTCTAAAATGTCATTTAACGAACTTTACGAAAAAGAACTTGCTTTTCAAGCTAAGCGTAGAAGAGCAACAGTAGAACTTATTAGAATTATTAGTGATTTATGGTATGATAATACTGTAGAATTGATTTTATTTAGAAATCAATTATTAGATAAAAATGTTAGCGAAATACTAAATTTAATTGAATACGCTAGTGATTTTGTTGAAAAACCAATTTCAATTTTTGACGCTGTTGAAATCTCAAGAGAAATTAAAAAATTGAATTTACCTCCATCAAAAATTGATATTGGGAAATTAGTGTTTGAATATCATTTAGATGATACCCATAATTTTGTAAAAGAATTTGTTGAAGATAAATTAAAAGTTGATAAAAATTCTAATGAAACTACACCAAAAGATGTGGTACTTTATGGCTTTGGCCGTATTGGTCGTTTATTGGCACGTGAACTAATGGTACTTACAGGTAAGGGAAACCTTATGCGTTTAAGGGCAATTGTTACGCGTGGAGAAATAACAGCTTCAGTTTTAGAAAAAAGAGCTTCATTGCTAAGAAACGATTCTGTTCATGGAGATTTTCATGGAACAGTTAGTGCTGATATTGATAAAAAGGCTTTGATTATTAATGGAACAACTGTTCATGTGATTTCAGCAAATGAACCAGAAGCTATAGATTACACAGCATACGGAATTTCTGACGCATTAGTGATTGATAATACAGGAGCCTTTAGAGATGAAGTTTCATTAGGAAGACATTTAAAGGGGAAAGGAATTTCAAAAGTATTGTTAACAGCGCCAGGAAAAGGTGTTCCAAATATTGTTTTTGGAGTAAATCATACAGATTATGACCCAAATAAAGTTGCTATTTTTTCAGCAGCTTCTTGTACAACAAATGCAATTACACCAGTTTTAAAAGTTATTGAAGATAATTTTGGAGTAATTAATGGACATTTAGAAACTATCCATGCATACACTAACGATCAAAATTTAGTTGATAATATGCATAAAAAATATAGAAGAGGAAGAGCTGCAGCTCTAAATATGGTAATTACAGAAACAGGAGCAGGAAAAGCAGTTTCTAAGGCATTACCAGTTTTTGAAGGCAAATTAACTTCAAGTGCAATTCGTGTGCCTGTACCAAATGGTTCTTTAGCAATTTTAAATTTACGCTTAGAAAATGCTGCAAGTAAAGAAACAATAAATACAACAATAAAAAAATATTGTTTAGAAGGAGATTTGGTTGAACAAATAAGATATTCTTTAAGTAATGAGTTAGTTTCTTCTGATATCGTGGGAGCTTCAGCGCCTGCAATTTTTGATAGTAATGCAACAATAGCTAATAGTGATGGGAAAAATGTGGTACTCTATGTTTGGTACGATAATGAATATGGTTACGCTCACCAGGTAATTAGATTGGCAAAGTATATTTCACAAGTAAGAAAATTTGCTTATTATTAGTAGTTGTCGCAACAAAAGTTGCTTTCTTTGATAGTTAATAAAATTACCTTTGATGTATGAAGATAACAAATTCTGTCAAAGGGTTTTTATTGGCATTAGTATCTGTAATTGCTGTTTCTAATGTTTTTATTTTTAGCAAAGCAGCCTTAAATGAAGTTAGTTTACCTCAATTTGGTGTTTATTGGTTTACGTTTGGATTATTATGGATATTGCTATACGCTTGGTATCATAAGTCTTTTAAAATTTTAAAAACACTTAATTCTAAATGTTATATAGTTTTAGTTGTTTTAGGAACCATAGAAGTTGTAGGCACATATTTTTTCTTTAAGTCTATTTATACTGTTTCAAACCCAACTATTGTTTCTTTTATTGGTAATATTTCACCTGTTTTTATAATTAGTTTAAGTTTTATTGTGCTTAAAGAACGATTTAATTATACAGAAATGTTTGGTATGGTGTTCGCTGTTTCAGGAGCTGTTGTGATTAGTTACAAGGGTGAATCGGGAATTAATGATATGTTTATTGATGGTGCACAATATGTACTATACTTTAGTTTACTATCAGCTATAAATGCGGTGATTGTTAAGAAATACATTAAAAAAATTCACCCAATAATATTAACAATAAGCAGAAGTCTATTTTTATTAGTTTTTTCAATACTAGCATTAAAATATACACATGAATCTTTAACAATTCCTTCGAGTGCTATGAAAAATATTTTTATAGGGTCACTTTTAGGGCCATTTTTAACAGTTGTAACGGGTTATTTGGCTCTTCAATACATTCCATTGTCTAGAAAAGCTATAATAGCTAGTACAAAAGGACTTTTTGTATTGTTAGGCTCTTATCTTTATTTTAACCAATTTCCACCCACAATTGCATTAATTGGAGGTTTGATTACTATTTTTGGGTTGTTGTTAATTGCTTTAGGAAAAATTAAACATCAAAAAATACATAAACATTAATATGAAATATTTTGAAAGAAAAAAGCCAAATCAATAAATTGATTTGGCTTTTTTCTTTTTAATGATTTGTTAATTAAGTAAATATAATTTGTGTTCTGTCTCCATCACACATTTCATAAAATTCACCTATGGTAATAATTTCAGAAACTTCATCTGATAAATCTTCTTTTTTTAATTTAAACATATCAACAGCTAACTTACAAGCGAAAATTTCTCCGCCACCTGCTGTAATCATTTCTAAAAATTCATCAACTGGAGGCATATCTAAAGCTTCCATTTGCTTTCTCATCATTCCAGAAACTGCAGATTCTACACCAGGTAATCCACCAAGCATTGTAGGGAAAGGTAATCCGCCAGGCATACGCATTGCAGGGTTTCCTGTAGTTGCTGTGTGTAAGTGATTCATTGCTTTTTTTGTAATTCCATCCAATCCAAAAAATGTGAAAAATACTTTGGTTTCAATGCCTTCCATTACAGCTCCATTAGCCATAACTAAACTGGCATATACATCTTCTAAGCTTCCTTTGGCACATATTAAGCAAACTTTTTCTAAAGGTTTTTTTTCTGTACTCATTGTTTTAATTTTAGTTTTTTATAAATAATAGCTCTAAAGTAAATTTAGATACAACTAGTTGGTTTAGGAATTCCTGCAATTTTAGAAGAAAATTTTAGAGGTCCTTTTGGAAATAATCCGTACAATTCTTTAATAGTTACAATACCTGATTTTCCTACGCCTCTAATTGTTAAAGATTCTTTTGCGGCTGTTTTATCACGTAAATAATTAAGAACTTCAAAGTGTTTTGGTGTTAATTCTATACCTATTTCTTTTGCAATTTCATTTGCAATTTCTTCGTTCCATTGAGACATATCTTCTAAATATCCTTCTTCAGAAATATTAACTGCAACTCCTGCGATTGTTTTTACTGACATAATATTTGTGGTTTTATATAATTAGTTATTATTTTTCATCTGGTTTAATATCAAACACTTTTCCTTTAAAGCTCATGTTTCTTGAGACAAAAGGTATAGCAATTCCTTTTAATAGCATATTCCAGTAAATCCATCTAAATGCTAATTTCCCCCAATGATTAAAAACACTTTCTTTTAATAATTGGAGTGGGCCAATTTTAGCGAATGGAAATTTACCGTGTACAGGTTCTGTAACATAGTTAAAATCAATTAGTAATGCTTTGTTATTCCCAGTTTCAATAAAACAGTTTGCGTGACCATCAAATTCTTTTTTAAGTGGGTAGCCATCTATGTATAAAAGAATATTATCGGTTAATGTTTCAGCTTGAAAATGTGCTACTGAACCAGCTTTTGAAGCTGGTACATTAGTTGCATCACCAATAACAAAAATATTTTCATGTGCTTTTGATTGAAGTGTATTATGATCTGTTGGAATAAAATTTAAGTCGTCTCCTAAACCAGATCTTTCAATAACTTCATCACCCATATTTGTTGGAATAGTTACTAATAAATCAAAAGGAATTCTTCTATCTTCATAATCCACAATTTCTTTAGTATCATTATCAACATGTTCAATAGCAAAATCAGATTGCAGATGTATATCTTTTTCTTTTAAAAGATATGCAAGTGCTGTAGAGCAAGTTGGTTTTGTAAAAGCTCCCGTAAGTGGAGTTACATAAGTAATATCAACTTTATCTCTCATGCCTTTTTTGCGGAAATATGAGTCAGCTAAAAAAGCAAACTCTAAAGGAGCAACAGGACATTTAATTGGCATTTCAGTTATGTGAACTACTAATTTACCACCTTCCCAAGTTCTTAATTTGTTACGTAAAGCTAAAGAACCTTCATAAGTGTAAAAATCAAAAATATCTTTTTTCCAAAGTGGTCCTACCAATCCTTCAGTTTCTTCAGGAGCAATTTTAGAACCAGTAGCAATTATTAATACATCATAGTTTAAAGTTTCATCTTCTAAAACTACTTTATTTTCTTTAGGAAGTATTTTTTCAATTTTCTTTTGAATATAATTTACACCCATTGGTATAAACTTTTCACCTACTTTTTTTACTTGATTTTCAGTATAGGTGTCAAATGGTAAAAATAAAAACCCAGGTTGGTAATAATGAGTTTTATATTGATCAACAATTGTTATATTCCATTTGTTTAGATAAAGTTTACTTCTTAAATGATTAGCCATCATTGTACCTGAAGTACCAGCACCTAAAATTAGTAAGTTTTTCATATTGAGTGATTTAATTTAACTATTAGATTGATTAACACTTTTTAATAGCTTTTAATTATAGTGTAAAGTTACTTAAGTTACATATTCACCTTTATGATAAATATCAGGTTGCTATGTAACGCTTGTTACAAAACATGACTAAAACAAGGGCTTTAGGGATTATCCATATAATGTATAAAGTTAAATAATTATGATTATTTTAGCAAAGAAATTTATAGGGTATGACATTAGGTATTGAGCAAAAAATAAATAAATTAAGAGAAGAGTTGCGGTTGCATAATTACAATTATTATGTATTAGATAATGCTACAATAACTGATTATGATTTTGATTTAAAATTAAAAGAATTAGAGAAGCTAGAGGTTGAAAACCCCCAGTTTTTTGATGCTAATTCACCAACACATAGAGTGGGTGGAGAGGTTACTAAAAACTTTAAAACGGTAGCTCATAAAAATAGAATGTACTCTTTAGCCAATTCGTATTCAAAAGATGATTTATTGGATTGGGAAAAACGTATTAAAAAAAATTTAGAAACAGAAGATGTAACTTATACTTGTGAATTAAAATACGATGGTGCTTCTATAAATTTATCTTATGAAAACGGAAAATTAATAAGTGCAGTTACAAGAGGTGATGGTTTTGAAGGAGATAATGTAACAGCAAATATTAAAACTATAAAATCTATACCGCTAGTTTTAAAAGATAATTTTGTTGATGATTTTGAAATTAGAGGAGAAATTATTTTACCGTTAGAAGGGTTTAATAAAATGAATGAAGAAAGAATTGAAGCAGGTGAAGATCCATATAAAAACCCTAGAAACACGGCAAGTGGAAGTTTAAAATTACAAGATAGCGCCGAGGTGGCTAAAAGGCCATTAGATTGTTTATTGTATCATATAGTAAGTACTAAAAATATTAAAAGCACACATTTTAAAACTTTAGAAAACGCTAGAGGCTTAGGTTTTAAAGTTCCAAAAGCCATTGAAGTTTGTTCAACAATTGATGAAGTTTTTAATTTTATTGAAAAATGGGACATTAAACGTCATCAACTTCCTTATGAAACTGATGGGGTTGTAGTGAAAGTTAATTCTTTAGCGCAACAAGATGAGTTAGGTTATACCGCTAAATCACCGCGCTGGGCAATTGCTTATAAATTTAAAACGGAACAAGAAAGTACTGTTTTAAAGGAGATCACGTATCAGGTTGGAAGAACAGGAGCAATTACACCTGTTGCAAATTTAGAGCCAGTACAATTGGCAGGAACTATTGTTAAAAGAGCATCGTTACATAATGCCGATCAAATTGAAAAATTAGACGTTAGAATTAATGATACCGTTTTTGTTGAAAAAGGAGGCGAAATTATTCCTAAAATTGTTGGAGTAGATTTAACAGCTAGACCTATAAATTCTCTACCTACAGTTTATATAACCAATTGTCCGGACTGTGATACGATTCTAATTAGAAACGAAGGAGATGCAAAACATTATTGCCCTAATGAATATGGATGCCCAACACAAATAACAGGTAGAATTCAGCATTTTATTAGTAGAAAAGCTATGAATATTGATGGTTTAGGGGCTGAAACTGTTGAGTTATTATTCAATCAAGGGTTAATTCATAATTATGCCGATTTGTTTGAACTAAAAGAGGCTCAAATCATCCCTTTGGAGCGTATGGCAGAAAAATCAGCTCAAAATATAATTTTAGGAATTGAAAATTCAAAACAAATCTCTTTTGAAAAAGTATTATTTGGTTTAGGCATTAGGTTTGTTGGTGAAACTGTAGCAAAAAAATTAGCCAAGCATTTTAAGTCTATTGATAATTTAATGCAAGCAACTTTTGAAGAATTGATAGCTGTTGATGAAATAGGAGATAGAATTGCAGAAAGTGTTTTAAGTTTTTCTGCAAACTTAATAAATATTCAAATAATTGATAGATTAAAGGGGTATGGTGTTCAACTTGAGGTTTCAGCCAAAAGTTTAGAAAATACAACTCAATTATTAAATGGTAGTTCTTTTGTTGTCTCAGGTGTGTTTTTACTTTTTAGTAGAAATGAGTTGAAAAAGTCTATTGAAGATAACGGAGGAAAGGTTGTAGGTTCAATTTCTAAAAAAACAAACTATGTTATTGCGGGAGATAACATGGGACCTAGTAAACGTACAAAAGCAGAAAGCTTATTGATACCTATTATATCTGAAGCAGATTATTTAAAAATGATTAATAATTAAAACAATTAAGAGTGATTTTCAGGAGTATTTCTACCTTAAAGGAATGATTTTTTTAACTTCAGATCTGTAATCCATAACCTTTTTTGGCCTTTCTTATTAACAAAAAACTGAGTTATTAACAATTTAGAAACTTCAATTTATAAATAATTCATTTTTAAAGCAGCAACTATTTTTAATTAAAAACTATATAAATATAAAAATTTGATAGTATAATGTTTTATTGTAATTAACTGGGAATAAGGCGATTAAATTTGTATTTTCAATAATTTTATTTTTACTCTTTCATTAAAAAAAGTATGTTTTAAGTAGTTATTTTAATCTTTAAATAAGAATAAAGTAAAAGTTTTTAACAAAAAAGTTGTTGGTTATAATAATTGTACATACTTTTGATGTATATACAATAGTAGTATAGAAAATAGTTGTCCCCCCGAAGTTGAATATAAATAATGAAAATGATGAGCTAAATTTACCTGATTTAACAATTGCAAATATTTTGCACACAGGTAACTGGATGAATGAAAAGTTTTCAGATCATCTTAAACAATATGCATTATCTATTCAACAATTTCAAGTATTACGTTCTTTAAGAGTATTGAAAGGTAAACCGGCAGATCTTTTAACATTGCAATCTCAAATGGTAAGCAAAAATAGTAACACTACACGTTTAGTAGAGAAGCTAAGGTTAAAAGGATTAATTACTAGAATTCAGAATGAAGAGAATAGGAGAAAGGTAGAAATTAGAATTACTGATGAAGGTTTAAAGTTGTTAGATGAAATTGATGATATTCATTCAAATTTTGAAAATGATATAGTTGCAAATTTAAATAACAAGGAAATTTTAACTCTTAACAAATTATTGAATAAAATTAGGAATAAATAAATCAACCCAAAATAAGCTGATTTTTATATAGTATTATTTTCAATCCCTAAATGATACAAGTTATAAAAATTAAAAAAAAGTAAGTAATAAATTAATTAGTAAGAATTTATGAAAATTTAAAAGAAATTTAATAGAGGTAGTTACACTGTAGTCACATACTCAATAAAGCAGTCCGAAAATGCTTTAAGTGTTAGATGGTTAGTAAGAACTTTGTTTCTGCCTCTTCTTTAAATTTTATTAAAAGAAATAGGAATAAATAAATCAACCCAAAATAAGCTGATTTTTTATTTGGTACTGTTTTTAACCCTTAAATGGTACGAGATAATAAATTCAAAAATAAAAAGTAAGTAATAATTTAATTAGTAAGAAATTATGAAAGGTTAAAAGAAATTTAATAGAGGTAGTTACACTGTAGTCACATACTCAATAAAGCAGTCCGAAAAAGCTTTAAGATGTTAGATGGTTAGTAAGAACTTTGTTTCTGCTTCTTCTTTAAATTTTATGAAAATAATTAAGAATAAATAAATCAACCCAAAAAAAGCCAAAACCCCGAAGACATGAATACATTATTATCTGTCCTGTCTGTTAAACTCATTAACAGAGCGTTAAAAAATAAAATCTACACTTATTTTAAACAGTCGTTTACACTAATTTTTGGTGACTTTAGCTATTCTTCAAATAAAAAAATAGTACAACCTATATACATATATAAAAGCAGTCGCAATAAAATTATCTAACCCAATTTTTTCCCACGACGGTTAGTAAGAAGATAATAAATAATTGCGACTGTGTTTTATATTTAAACCCCTTTTAGAATGAAGTTAATACCTTATAAATTAGTAGTATTTGTTCTGTTTAGTATTCTTTTTAGCTCTTGTGTTAAAGACGATGGAATTTATTTTAATGAAATTTCTGATGTTAAACAAGAATATTCAAAACTAGAATTAGACATATTTAATTTAGTTAATATGCATAGAGAAACAAAAGGAATACAAGCTTTAGAAAAAATGAATATTGTTTCATCTGTAGCTTTAACGCATACTAATTATATGGTTGAAACAGGAAAGGTTGATCATTTTAATTTTCCAGAAAGGCATGAGAACTTGGTGCTAAAAGCAGAAGCTCAAATGGTTGGTGAAAATGTAGCTTATGGGTTTAATTCAGCTAAAGGTGTTGTTGAAGCTTGGTTACAAAGTAAAGAGCATAAAGAAATTATTGAAAATGATGCATATACACATTTTGGAATTTCAATAGGTAAAGATTTAGAAAACAGAAATTATTTTACTCAAATTTTTATAAAACGCTAATCTGAAATTAAATAGTATGAATTTAGAGACAATAAAAAATAGCAAAGCAATAAAAAACAATTCTAATAGAATTTACATTAATACATTAACCCCTTATTTTGAGTTTCAAAATAAATTAGGAAGAATTGTTATGCCAATAAAACGTTGCGTTACACAATAAAAAATAGTAATTACATAAAAAAACAGCTGTAAAAAATCAAATAAGTCGTCCCCACAACGGTAGTATAATTAGATTTTATGTTACAACTGTTTATTATGTAAGAGTTAATAATATTTAAAACAGCCGCAACAGATTTGAAAAAAAACTGTCGTCCCCACGATAATCTTTTGTGCATCAATCAATTACGACTGTAAATATTTTAACCATATTTTATAAATAATGTTAAAATATTAAATATTCTTGAACTTTCTTTAGGTTTTGTAAAAGTAAATTATAACATTTATAATTCCAATTATTTTATACTTAAATTTATAATTGGTTTTTTTAAAAATATATATAAACTTGTTATTCAAAATTGAAAAATAATAAATTCACATTCTCGTTTGTTGTTAATGAAAATGAAATTGATGATTTAAATCATGTAAACAATATTCATTACGTTAAATGGATTCAAAATGCGGCTCAAAAACATTGGAATGTTTTAAAAACACCAGCTATAAATGCTAATTATGTTTGGGTTGTTTTAAGACATGAAGTTGATTATTTGGCTTCGGCAAAATTAAACGATATAATTGAAATAAGTACTTGGATTGGTGATTCTTATGGTGTGAAATCTGAAAGATTTGTTGAGGTGAAATGTAAAGGTAAATTACTAGCAAAGGCCAAAACAGTTTGGTGTTTATTAGATAATAAGAGTATGAAGCCAATTAGGATTTCTCCTGAAATACTAAAAATTATTCAATAGGAATATCGTATTATTTATTTTTTTCTTCAATCCATTTAGCCATATATTTTGTGCTTTTTAAAGTATGATGAAGCAATAATGAACCTATAAAGTTTTGCAGTCTGTGTGCGGTTTTATCTTGTTCTAAATATTCAATCTTATTTAATAATTTTTGAGAATATTTTTCTTTTGAAAAACACTTGTTAAGTATATCTAAACCATTTTTTTGTGCACCTTGCCAAGTTTTTTCTTGTATATAAAGTTCTACAGCTTTTAAAGCAAACTCTTCATAGTTATCGCAAATAAATCCATTCCAAGGCAGTTTTTTATGCATAGCTTCAGCACCAATTGTAGTTGTTACACTTGGAGTTCCAAATTGCATAGCATCAATTAACTTACCTTTTAGACCAGCTCCAAATTGTAGTGGTGCTAAACAAACTTTACTGTTTGAAATTACTTTTTCTGTACTTTCTGCCCATCCTTTAATTAAAAAATCATCTTTTTCATGGTGTAATTGTTGTGCTTTTTGAGTTGCATACGCACCATAAATTAGCATTTTAGCATTTGGTAATTTTTGTTTTATTAAAGGCCAAATGTTGTTTTTTAATACTAAAACGGCATTCCAGTTTGGTTCATGTTTAAAATTCCCGATAGATACAAAATTAGCTCGTTCTTGAAATGACGGGTATTCTTTTAACGGTTTTAATGTGTTAGTATCTATTAAAAAGGGGAGGTATTGCAAAATTTCTGTATCAATTTTAAATGTTTTTTTTAACAATTTCATTTCATATTTTGAAATAATAAGTGTTAAATCACAGCGATATATACTTGCAATTTCTCGCTTAGTTAAATCATTAGTTAAATATTCTAAAGAAACGGTTGTGTTATTTTTGTATGCAGTTTGCCTAGCTTTACGTAAAAAATGTAAATCTTCAGTATCTAAAATTCTGATTGCTTTGGAGCAATTTTCTGTAACTCTCCATCCAAATTGTTCTTCTGTTAAAAACCTATCAAAAAGTACTAAATCTGGATTTAGTTCAGCTATAAAAGAATCAAAACTAGAATCATTTAGTTGTATATTAGTTGTTTGTATGTTTAAACTATTTAAGTTAAATGAGTTTATCGTTTTTGAAGCTGAACAAGCAAAAGTTATTTGATATGCATTGGTTTTAAAGACTTCAATAAGTTGAAGCATTCTTGTTCCTGCAGCTGTTGAAGTTGGTTCTGGCCAAATAAATCCAATAATTAAAAGGGTTTTCATTGTATTTAAAAACAAATTTATTTATCAACTATAATTCTTTGTTTTCTATTTGCTATTTCCCAAGCAGTATAAAAAACTAATTGAGTTCTTTTTGCTAATACTTCATAATTAATTTTATCGGGTGTGTCAGAAGTTCTGTGATAATCATCATGAGTACCATTAAAATAAAAGATAATTGGAATATTGTTTTTTGCAAAATTGTAGTGATCTGATCGATAATAAAACCGATTTGGGTCATTTTCATCATTAAATGTATAATCTAAATCTAACTTTGTAAAACGTTCATTTATTTTTTCAGATAAAAGATGTAATTCACTACTCAATTTATCTGAACCTATTAAATATATGAAGTTAGGATTATTTGTATGCGCTTCATCAACACGTCCAATCATATCAATATTAAGGTCTGTAACAGTATTTTCTAATGGGAAAATCGGAAAATTAGTGTAATATTTAGAGCCTAATAAACCTTTCTCCTCGCCAGTAACATGTAAAAATAGAATAGATCGTTTTGGGCCATCACCAGCTAATACAGCTTGCTGAAAAGCTTCAGCAATTTCTAAAATTGCTGAAGTACCAGAACCATTATCATCAGCACCATAATAAATAGCATCACCATTTATTCCAAGATGATCATAATGTGCAGATATTACTACAATTTCTTCTGGGAATTCATTTCCTTCTATAAATGCAACTACATTTTCTGAAGGGTTTAATTCGGGTCTTAAGTGTTCGGTTGGTATTGCTTGAAAATAATCAGTTCCACCGTAGGGTGAAGCAATACTTTGTGCTATATAGAAATTTTTTAAATATTCAGCGGCTAGTTTTTGTCCGTCTTCACCTGTTTCTCTTCCTTCAAACTCTTTAGACGCAATGTTGTATAAATGTTCTTTTAAATCGTTAGTAGTAATTGTATTAGCAAATAGCGTAGCAGTTTCACCAGTTACAATTGTACCGTCTGTAGTTTGACCGGTGATGTTATTATTACTTCCACAACTTAGTAGTATTGTTGAAACAAGAATTATTAATAAATTTTTCATTCTGAGGGTTTTACAAGTTTTCAAATATATTAAAATTATTGTGAGTTAGATATTGTGAATTGTTTTAAAGTTTTGTTAAATGAAATTAAATTGGATTCAAAGAGTTGTTGCACACTGTTATTTGAGATTAGTGTTTCGGTTTTTCCTGAAATAAATTGATTTGGAGTCATAAGCCATAACTCATCAGCTAGTTGAAGTGCTAAATTTATTTCATGGGAAGAAACTATAATTGTTTTATTAAAATCTTTTGCTAATTGTTTTAGTAAAGTAAAAGTTTCAATAGTATGATGAATATCTAGATGTGCAGTTGGCTCATCTAATACAATTATAGGTGTATTTTGAGCAAGTGCTCTGGCAATTAATACTTTTTGTAATTGTCCATCACTCAGTTCATAACATTTAGAGTCTTTTAAATGTGTGGTGCTTGTTTTTTCAAAAGCCGATTCAATAATATGCAAATCTTCAGTAGTTAAATAGCCAATCCAATTGGTATAAGGTTGCCTACCTAAAGCAACCAATTCAAAAACAGTTAAACTACTATCGGGTAGCCTTTCAGTAAGAACAAGGCTTAATATTTTAGAAAAATCTGTATAATTAATGGTTTCTAATTTATTAGAATTTATAAAAATCTCACCTTTTAAACTTGGTTGTACTTTAGTTAAGGTTCTTAAAAGAGTTGATTTTCCAACACCATTTTCCCCTAATAAACAAACTAAATTACCGGAATCTAAGTCTATATTCAAATTAGAAGTAATTGTTTTTACTTCTTTTTTTGAAGTATATCCAATACTTAAATTTACAGTTTTAATGATATGTTTATCGGCTAATTTCATTAATAATAAATTTTTCTTTTTCTAACCAATAACCAAATAATAATTGGCGCTCCAAATAAGGAAGTTATAGCGTTAATTGGCAATGTATATTCACTATTGGGTAATTGCGCAATACTATCACAAATTAACATAATTATAGCGCCGCTAATAGCAACAGCCGGAATCAATATTTTATGGTTTGAGGTGTTAAATAATAGTTTTGTTAAGTGCGGAACAGCCAAGCCTATAAACGCAATAGGTCCCGAAAATGCAGTAATTACACCTGTTAGTAAACTTGTTGAAATTAAAGTGATATTTCTAGTTCGTTTTACATTAACACCCATACTTTTGGCATAGTTTTCACCTAATAATAAACTGTTTAGCGGTTTTATTATGAAAATTACTAATGAAATTCCAATGAAGAACGTTACAGAAAGCGCGCTAATTTCGTTCCAACTTAAGTTTCCTAAACTTCCAAAACTCCAAAATAAATATTGTTGTAATTGGTTGGCACTACTAAAATATGCCAAAACACTAATTACAGCAGCAGTTAAGCTTCCAAACATTAAACCAATTATTAAAATGGACATGGTGTTTCTAACTTTAATGGCGGCTAACATTACTGCTGAAAGCACTAAAAATGCACCAACACTTGCAGCAATTGCTTGTCCCCAATTTGTAAAGGCATATGCAGTAATATTTGCTCCTAAAAAAGCTGCTCCTAAAATTAAAATTGCAACTCCTAAACTTGCTCCAGAACTAATTCCTAAAACAAAAGGACCTGCTAGCGGATTTCTAAATAAAGTTTGCATTAATAATCCGCTAATAGATAATCCTGAACCAACAATAATTGCGGTAATTGCTTTTGGTAAACGATAATTTAAAATAATAGCTTTCCAAGATTCTTTTTCAACTAAACCATCTAAAAGAGATAAGAATATTTGTTTTAAAGGGATATAAACTGAACCCAAACTTATATTAATAAATACAATTACTAGCAATGTAATTATTAAAAGAGTAAATGTGTTTTTATATGATTTTGTTGGGTTTATCAAGTAAGTTCATTTAAAAATGTTACTAATTTATCAATTGCTTTTCCTCGGTGGCTAATGTTTCCTTTATCCTCTAAATTCATTTCAGCAAATGATTTATTGAAACCAGTTGGTAAAAAAATAGGGTCATATCCAAAACCACTATCACCTTGTTCTTTACTTAAAATAGTTCCTTTACAAATTCCCTCAAAAAGATATTGTTTGCCTTCAATATTTAATGCAATAGCTGTTCTAAATTGTGCTTTTCTATTAGAATTATTGCCAAGTTTATTTAATAATTTTTTCATGTTTTCTTCAGCATTGCTTTCATTTCCAGCATAACGGGCTGAATACACTCCAGGTTCATTATTTAAGGCATCAACTTCTAAACCGGTATCGTCAGCAAAACAATTCAAACCATATTTTTCGGTGATAAAATTAGCTTTAATTTTTGCATTTCCCTCTAAATTTTTAGCAGTTTCAGCAATATCATCAAAACAATTAATATCGGCTAAACTAACAATTTCAAAATTAGTTAGCATTGCTTGTACTTCTTTCAATTTGTTTTTATTGTTGGTTGCAAAAACAAGTTTTAATTTATTCATGATGATATGGTTCGTTTTTTAGAATTGTAAATGCTCTATAGATTTGTTCAACAACAAATAAACGAATCATTTGATGTGAAAACGTCATTTTTGATAAAGAAATTTTTCCTTGAGATTTTTTATAAATGGCTTCTGAAAAACCATAAGGGCCACCAATTACAATTACTAACTGTTTAATTCCTGAGTTCATTTTTTTTTGAAGATATTTTGAAAATTCAATAGAACGAAATTCTTTTCCTTTTTCATCTAATAAAATTAAAACATCAGTTGCAGCTAATTTTTTTAATATAAGTTCACCTTCTTTTTCTTTTTGCTGAGTTTGACTTAAATTCTTAGCATTTTTAATATCTGGAATAATTTCAATAGTAAAATTAATATAATGTTTTAGCCTATTTTGATAGGTTTCTATTAACGTTTGTAAATTTTTAGCATCGGTTTTACCAATGGCAAGTAATTTAATTTTCATTTGGTAAATATAAAAAGAAATAAAGATGAATTTTTTGAAAATAAAAAAGTTATTTTTGTTGTAAATATGCATAGTTATGATAAGTAATAAGCAATTTAAAAAAGAACTTGATATTATAATCTCTAACGCTGTTAGAGAGGATGTTGGAGGAGGAGATCACAGTTCGCTTGCTTGCATTCCTGAAGAGGCACAAGGGAAAGCGAAATTATTAGTAAAGGAAAATGGTATTATTGCAGGGGTAGAATTTGCAAAACGAATTTTTAAATATGTTGATATAAATTTAAAAGTAGAAACGCTTATTGAAGATGGTGCAGAAGTGAAATATGGCGATATCGTTTTTTTCGTCTCAGGAAGTTCGCAATCTATTTTAAAGGCTGAACGATTGGTGTTAAATGCCATGCAGCGTATGAGTGCCATTGCTACTAAAACTAAAAAGTTTGCGGAATTGTTAAAAGGTACTAAAACAAAAATTTTAGATACTCGAAAAACGACGCCAGGTATTAGAGCTATTGAAAAATGGGCTGTGAAAATTGGTGGAGGTGAAAACCATAGGTTTGCATTGTATGATATGATAATGTTAAAAGACAACCATATTGATTTTGCAGGTGGTATAACAAAAGCAATTTCAAAAACTCAACAATATTTAAAAGAGAATCATCTCGATTTAAAAATTATTGTAGAGGCAAGAAGTATGGAGGAAATTGAAGAAATATTAAAATCGGGTGGTATTCACAGAATTTTAATTGACAATTTTGATTATGATGAAACTCGTAAAGCAGTTGTATTAATTGGTGATAAATGTCAAACAGAATCATCAGGAGGTATTACTTTAGAAACTGCTAAAAAATATGCCGATTGTGGTGTAGATTATATTTCATCGGGTGCTTTAACACATTCGGTTTATAATATGGATTTAAGTTTAAAAGCTGTTGAATGACAAAAGAAATTGAAGATAGTTTATCCAAAATTCCAATTGTAAATTGGCTCGTTCTTTTTGCAAAAAAGGTTAAAATACCAGGTTTGCAAGGAATGTCTCTGTATGATGTTATTGAAATGTATGTGCTTGGAATTGTAAAAGGAGCTTTAACATCTCGTGCTGGTGGAATTGCTTTTAGCTTTTTTATGGCACTATTTCCTTTTTTACTGTTTATACTTACTTTAATTCCATTTGTGCC